>NZ_CP013274.1:5325000-5327397 GCF_001455345.1 Bacillus thuringiensis | reverse complement strand
ACCTCGAACCTATCAACCTGATCATCTTTCAGGGATCTTACTAGCTTACGCTATGGGAAATCTCATCTTGAGGGGGGCTTCATGCTTAGATGCTTTCAGCACTTATCCCTTCCGCACATAGCTACCCAGCTATGCCCTTGGCAGAACAACTGGTACACCAGCGGTGCGTCCATCCCGGTCCTCTCGTACTAAGGACAGCTCCTCTCAAATTTCCTACGCCCACGACGGATAGGGACCGAACTGTCTCACGACGTTCTGAACCCAGCTCGCGTACCGCTTTAATGGGCGAACAGCCCAACCCTTGGGACCGACTACAGCCCCAGGATGCGATGCAGCCCAACCCTTGGGACCGACTACAGCCCCAGGATGCGATGAGCCGACATCGAGGTGCCAAACCTCCCCGTCGATGTGGACTCTTGGGGGAGATAAGCCTGTTATCCCCGGGGTAGCTTTTATCCGTTGAGCGATGGCCCTTCCATGCGGAACCACCGGATCACTAAGCCCGACTTTCGTCCCTGCTCGACTTGTAGGTCTCGCAGTCAAGCTCCCTTATGCCTTTGCACTCTACGAATGATTTCCAACCATTCTGAGGGAACCTTTGGGCGCCTCCGTTACACTTTAGGAGGCGACCGCCCCAGTCAAACTGCCCACCTGACACTGTCTCCCGGGTCGATAAGACCCGTAGGTTAGAATTTCAATACAGTCAGGGCGGTATCCCACCAGCGCCTCCACCGAAGCTAGCGCTCCGGTTTCAATGGCTCCCGCCTATCCTGTACAAACTGTACCAAAATTCAATATCAGGCTACAGTAAAGCTCCACGGGGTCTTTCCGTCCTGTCGCGGGTAACCTGCATCTTCACAGGTACTATAATTTCACCGAGTCTCTGGTTGAGACAGTGCCCAAATCGTTACACCTTTCGTGCGGGTCGGAACTTACCCGACAAGGAATTTCGCTACCTTAGGACCGTTATAGTTACGGCCGCCGTTTACTGGGGCTTCAGTTCAGAGCTTCGCTTACGCTAACCCCTCTCCTTAACCTTCCAGCACCGGGCAGGTGTCACCCCCTATACTTCGCCTTACGGCTTCGCAGAGAGCTGTGTTTTTGCTAAACAGTCGCTTGGGCCTATTCACTGCGGCTTTCCGTTAAGAAAGCACCCCTTCTCCCGAAGTTACGGGGTCATTTTGCCGAGTTCCTTAACCAGAGTTCTCTCGCACACCTTAGGATTCTCTCCTCGCCTACCTGTGTCGGTTTGCGGTACAGGCACCTTTTATCTCGCTAGAAGCTTTTCTTGGCAGCGGGGAATCAAAGACTTCGCTCCATAAGGAGCTTCCCCATCACAGCTCAGCCTTCACGATAAGCGGATTTGCCTACTTATCAGCCTAACTGCTTGGACGTGCACAACCAATCGCACGCTTCTTCTATCCTTCTGCGTCCCTCCATTGCTCAAACGATAAAGAGGTGGTACAGGAATATCAACCTGTTGTCCATCGCCTACGCCTGTCGGCCTCGGCTTAGGTCCTGACTAACCCTGAGCGGACGAGCCTTCCTCAGGAAACCTTAGGCATTCGGTGGACGGGATTCTCACCCGTCTTTCGCTACTCATACCGGCATTCTCACTTCTAAGCACTCCACCAGTCCTTACGGTCTGACTTCACTGTCCTTAGAACGCTCCCCTACCACTGATACCATTGGTATCAATCCGCAGCTTCGGTGGTGTATTTAGCCCCGGTACATTTTCGGCGCAGAGTCACTCGACTAGTGAGCTATTACGCACTCTTTAAATGGTGGCTGCTTCTAAGCCAACATCCTAGTTGTCTAAGCAACTCCACATCCTTTTCCACTTAATACACACTTTGGGACCTTAGCTGGCGGTCTGGGCTGTTTCCCTTTTGACTACGGATCTTATCACTCGCAGTCTGACTCCTAAGGATAAGTCATTGGCATTCGGAGTTTGACTGAATTCGGTAATCCGATGAGGACCCCTAGTCCAATCAGTGCTCTACCTCCAAGACTCTTACACTTAAGGCTAGCCCTAAAGCTATTTCGGGGAGAACCAGCTATCTCCAGGTTCGATTGGAATTTCTCCGCTACCCACACCTCATCCCCGCACTTTTCAACGTGCGTGGGTTCGGGCCTCCATTCAGTGTTACCTGAACTTCACCCTGGACATGGGTAGATCACCTGGTTTCGGGTCTACGACCACGTACTAAACGCCCTATTCAGACTCGCTTTCGCTGCGGCTCCGCCTCTTCAGCTTAACCTCGCACGGGATCGTAACTCGCCGGTTCATTCTACAAAAGGCACGCCATCACCCATTAACGGGCTCTGACTATTTGTAGGCACACGGTTTCAGGATCTCTTTCACTCCCCTTCCGGGGTGCTTTTCACCTTTCCCTC
>NZ_CP013274.1:265000-277500 GCF_001455345.1 Bacillus thuringiensis | reverse complement strand
TAGCCCTAAAGCTATTTCGGGGAGAACCAGCTATCTCCAGGTTCGATTGGAATTTCTCCGCTACCCACACCTCATCCCCGCACTTTTCAACGTGCGTGGGTTCGGGCCTCCATTCAGTGTTACCTGAACTTCACCCTGGACATGGGTAGATCACCTGGTTTCGGGTCTACGACCACGTACTAAACGCCCTATTCAGACTCGCTTTCGCTGCGGCTCCGCCTCTTCAGCTTAACCTCGCACGGGATCGTAACTCGCCGGTTCATTCTACAAAAGGCACGCCATCACCCATTAACGGGCTCTGACTATTTGTAGGCACACGGTTTCAGGATCTCTTTCACTCCCCTTCCGGGGTGCTTTTCACCTTTCCCTCACGGTACTGGTTCACTATCGATCACTAGGGAGTATTTAGCCTTGGGAGATGGTCCTCCCAGATTCCGACGGAATTTCACGTGTTCCGCCGTACTCAGGATACATTCAAGAGAGAACGAAGTTTCGACTACGGGGTTGTTACCCTCTACGACGGACCTTTCCAGGTCGCTTCGTCTACCTCGTTCCTTTGTAACTCCGTATAGAATGTCCTACAACCCCAAGAGGCAAGCCTCTTGGTTTGGGCTATGTTCCGTTTCGCTCGCCGCTACTCAGGAAATCGCATTTGCTTTCTCTCCGCTACTCAGGAAATCGCATTTGCTTTCTCTCTATGTATTCAGATAAGGATACCATACCATTACGTATGGTGGGTTTCCCCATTCGGAAATCTTCGGATCAAAGCTTACTTACAGCTCCCCGAAGCATATCGGCGTTAGTCCCGTCCTTCATCGACTCCTAGTGTCAAGGCATCCACCGTGCGCCCTTTCTAACTTAACCAAACTAAAAATTAAAAAATATGAGCTACACTGTTATCTAGTTTTCAAAGAACATACATTTATATATGAGAGATAGTTCTCTCAAAACTGAACAAAACGAAACACGGAAACTTATATTGATGAACAGCGTTCATCAATTCTCCATAGAAAGGAGGTGATCCAGCCGCACCTTCCGATACGGCTACCTTGTTACGACTTCACCCCAATCATCTGTCCCACCTTAGGCGGCTGGCTCCATAAAGGTTACCCCACCGACTTCGGGTGTTACAAACTCTCGTGGTGTGACGGGCGGTGTGTACAAGGCCCGGGAACGTATTCACCGCGGCATGCTGATCCGCGATTACTAGCGATTCCAGCTTCATGTAGGCGAGTTGCAGCCTACAATCCGAACTGAGAACGGTTTTATGAGATTAGCTCCACCTCGCGGTCTTGCAGCTCTTTGTACCGTCCATTGTAGCACGTGTGTAGCCCAGGTCATAAGGGGCATGATGATTTGACGTCATCCCCACCTTCCTCCGGTTTGTCACCGGCAGTCACCTTAGAGTGCCCAACTTAATGATGGCAACTAAGATCAAGGGTTGCGCTCGTTGCGGGACTTAACCCAACATCTCACGACACGAGCTGACGACAACCATGCACCACCTGTCACTCTGCTCCCGAAGGAGAAGCCCTATCTCTAGGGTTTTCAGAGGATGTCAAGACCTGGTAAGGTTCTTCGCGTTGCTTCGAATTAAACCACATGCTCCACCGCTTGTGCGGGCCCCCGTCAATTCCTTTGAGTTTCAGCCTTGCGGCCGTACTCCCCAGGCGGAGTGCTTAATGCGTTAACTTCAGCACTAAAGGGCGGAAACCCTCTAACACTTAGCACTCATCGTTTACGGCGTGGACTACCAGGGTATCTTTAGCACTCATCGTTTACGGCGTGAACTACCAGGGTATCTAATCCTGTTTGCTCCCCACGCTTTCGCGCCTCAGTGTCAGTTACAGACCAGAAAGTCGCCTTCGCCACTGGTGTTCCTCCATATCTCTACGCATTTCACCGCTACACATGGAATTCCACTTTCCTCTTCTGCACTCAAGTCTCCCAGTTTCCAATGACCCTCCACGGTTGAGCCGTGGGCTTTCACATCAGACTTAAGAAACCACCTGCGCGCGCTTTACGCCCAATAATTCCGGATAACGCTTGCCACCTACGTATTACCGCGGCTGCTGGCACGTAGTTAGCCGTGGCTTTCTGGTTAGGTACCGTCAAGGTGCCAGCTTATTCAACTAGCACTTGTTCTTCCCTAACAACAGAGTTTTACGACCCGAAAGCCTTCATCACTCACGCGGCGTTGCTCCGTCAGACTTTCGTCCATTGCGGAAGATTCCCTACTGCTGCCTCCCGTAGGAGTCTGGGCCGTGTCTCAGTCCCAGTGTGGCCGATCACCCTCTCAGGTCGGCTACGCATCGTTGTAAGTGACAGCCGAAGCCGCCTTTCAATTTCGAACCATGCAGTTCAAAATGTTATCCGGTATTAGCCCCGGTTTCCCGGAGTTATCCCAGTCTTATGGGCAGGTTACCCACGTGTTACTCACCCGTCCGCCGCTAACTTCATAAGAGCAAGCTCTTAATCCATTCGCTCGACTTGCATGTATTAGGCACGCCGCCAGCGTTCATCCTGAGCCAGGATCAAACTCTCCAATAAAGTTAGTTTGTCTAGCATCTAAAAATAAAAATTGACGTTTCACGTTGTTTGTTTCGTTCAGTTTTCAAAGAACTTGTCTGTCGCTCATTTGCGACTTCCTTATGTTAACATCTTCGTTAGTTAATGTCAACTAAGTTTTTTATTTCGTTTGTCGTGTTCTGCGTTATTGCATCGGCGACTTGTTCTATATTACACCTCTATACTCTAATCGTCAATAGCTTTTATCCTTTTTATTTTATAAATTATAAAGGGTATTTTTATACTCCGTTCCTAGAGAGTAATAAACTAGTGCAGTCACTTTCATAATCGACAGTTTATACTTTCTAAAGAATGAATATCAAGCCAAACAAATATATATTAAAAGTAGCTTTTTTATTTCGATTACATTCACAATTATCTCCTACCACTTCTCTCGAGGAATGATAAATACACCATACATTTACTAAAAATCTAATTAACTTAGGAGGCGTTATGAAGTGCATGTTAATAAGAAAATCATTTATGTATCCCATGATGCCCATTTCCACGGAGCACAGCTGCTTTCTTTACATACTATTAAAGCTCTTAAAGAAAACTTTCATTACTCCGTCGCAATTATTTCTATTGGAACTGGCATCTTAATCCACGATTTTCAAAAGTATGGTCCTGTTTATTGCCTAGAGGAAAACTACCCAACGAAAGAAACGGTCGAATTATTAATAAAGAAGTTATTATCACAAGACTATACCGTCGCCATATGCAGTACTGTCATAAGTGGTGATATAGTTGCATTACTAGCTAAACATAATATAAAAGTTATTTCATTAATACATGAATTGCCGCATTTAATACAACAGTACTCTGCTGAGGGAAAAGCGAGAAACATTGCCAAGTCTGCTCACAAAATTGTCTTCCCTTCACAATACGTGTATGAAAAATTCCGTACAATCACTCAATTAGACCATCAAAAGTGCCACATCCTCCCTCAAGGTTTGTTTAACCACAATCCTTATAAAAACAATATTACAAAAGCGAGAAACGAATTAAGAGAAAAACACAACCTGCCTCTAGATAGCAAAATCATTTTGGGGGTAGGTTTCGCTGATCATCGAAAAGGGATAGATTTATTCTCACTTATTGCTTACTCAGTAAGAAAGATTCATAGAAATATTCATTTCATCTGGGTTGGGAGAGCGGATGTTCGCTTTTTAAACACGCTATCACCTAGATATACGGCACATTTCACATTAGTGGAGCCTACTCTAGATATCGGTTTATATAACGCTGGTGCTGATTTATATTTATTAACTTCAAGAGAAGATCCTTTCCCAAACGTGGTTTTAGAAGCATTAGATACAAAAGTCCCTGTTATAGGGTTTAAAAACGCTGGAGGTTTTGAAGATGTTGTTACGGAAAAAACCGGCGCATTAGTAGACTATTTAAACTTACCGATGATGCTGGAAAGAATATATGAATTTATCGGGGATGAGGATTTACGATTACAAAAAGGGACCTTTGGCCAAGAACTTATTGAAAAAGATTTCAACTTTCTTCATTACGTTTATCAATTATTAAACTTGCTTGAGCATGATTATAAAAAAATAAGCGTCATTATACCGAACTATAATTACGAAAAATACTTACCCGAACGAGTTAAATCAATATTAAATCAAACCTATCCCCTTTACGAACTAATTTTCCTAGACGATGCCTCTACTGATAATAGCGTATCTATATTTGAAAAGCTGCTCTCAAACGAAAATAAACACCACCTGAAAGTTCAGCAGATTATTAATGATAAAAACTCTGGTTCTGTATTTAAACAATGGATAAAAGGTATCTCTGCAGCAACCGGTGATTATATTTGGATTGCTGAGGCCGATGACTTATGTGATCAGACATTTTTAGAAGAAGTAATACAAGGGTTTCATATAGATAGTGATGTTGCCCTAAGCTACACACAATCAAAACAAATAGATGAACAAGGAAATACCTTGGCTAATCATTATTTGGATTACACCAATGATATTGATAAGGAGAAATGGCAGAGTTCTTATGTCCGAAAAGGGATAGATGAAATACAAGATACGTTACTTATCAAAAACACCATACCTAATGTCTCAAGTGTGGTTTTTAAAAACATAGATATAAAAACAACAGCAAAACAATTGGAAAAGTTTAAAGTAGCTGGTGATTGGTTTTTCTATGTTTCTATTCTTAAAGAGGGGAACATTTATTTCAATCCAAAACCTCTAAACTATCATAGACGACATACAAATAGTGTAACGAAAACAGAAGATTCATATTCCCATTACAGTGAAGTTATACAAATGCAGAATTTTATTACAGACGCCTTTACTATCGACGACATTTCAAAAAAGAAAATGTATGCATATAGAAAGTACCTTAAGGCATATTTGAAGATTTAATTATATATTTTCTTTACCATCAGTATCTCTTGTAAGACATTACTATTATTTAAGGGGGTTACGCTTTGAAAGAATTTATAGAGGAAAATAAAGGTTTGATTTCTCAAATTGCACACAACTACAATGTAAATGCAAGTATCCACCCAGAGGATCATATCTTTCAATTCCTTCTCACGAATCCAGTCTTTCCATCTAAAAAAGAAGCGATAGATTATTATTTTAAAGATGGAAGAAAATCAGCAGAAACACTCTTAGATTTAATTACTTCCTTTTATCCTCCTGTAGACACTCCAATTAAATTATTAGAATTCGCATCCGGATATGGCTGCGTAACACGTCATTTATTACACCTACAAACGAACTTACATATAACTACCTGTGATATACATGAAGAAGCTATTACTTTTATTGAACGCACATTACATACTTCTTCTATCTTATCTCATCCTGAACCTGAACAAGTAAAATTATCGTCTACGTATGATATCGTTTTTTGTCTATCCTTTTTTTCTCATATGCCTGATACAACTTGGTTTCGTTGGCTTCAAACATTGTATAATGCGGTTTCCCCTGGCGGATTATTCATTTTCACAACCCATGGATATCAAAGTAAAAAGTACTTCGGCTTTCCAGATTTAAATAAACAGGGTTATTGGTTTCTCCCCTCTAGTGAACAACTGGATTTAGATGTGCATCAATACGGGCAAACGATCGTTAGCCCCTCTTACGTATGTGGCAAAATTAAATTATTACCTTATAATCCTATCATCCAAAAATACACTGAAGGTTTTTGGTGGGAACATCAAGACCTTTGGGTAATAAAAAAAGAAATAAAATAATAAACCACGCTCTACTTATACAGAAGTAGGGCATGGCTTATTATTTTTTACTATATAAGAACTCTTCAATCCATAGCTTATTTAACCTAATTCCACTTTTGAAATCTATTTTCGGTTCCCAATTACAATCTCGTCTTACTCTATCTATATTTAAAATGATTTTTTGAACATTTTCTCGCTTTTGTTTATAGCAGATAAAGTCCACTTTTCTTTCCGTTAATTTCTCCAATTCTACTATAATTCGTTTTAAAGAGAGCCCCTTGCCGCTCCCTATATTATACACACAAAATTTCAAGTTATTTAATTGCGATAGTTGTATAGTGACTTCCACTAAATCATCGATATAAATATAATCTCGAATAATCTCTTGTGGATTCCCATATATATTAATCTTTTCATTACTGAGATGCTGATACAAAAAACAATTTATTGCCCCGACTTTCTTTAAAGGATTTTGATATTTCCCATATGGATTAGAATATCTACATACAACATAGTCAATTCCATATTTTTTCTTATAAAAGTACAAATAATTTTCAAGCGACACTTTTGTTATTCCATAAGGAGAAAGTGGTTTTAATGGATGTTCCTCATTAATAGGTAAATATTCCGGTTCACCATAAACTGTGCCTCCAGAAGATGCTAATACAATTTTTTTAATAGGAAAAGTTTTAACACTTTCCATGAAATTAAGAAAAAAAAAGCTACTGTTCATATCTTCGAAAACATCTTCAATTGAAGTTGCTACATTAGACGTTGCAGCTAAATAAATAATAATATCCACATTCACTAAAGCTTTATATATATCTTCAACATTGGCTAAATCACCTTTAATAAATTCAACCTCACTTATAATATTTTGAGGAAAATTATTTATATGCCTGGAAAATACTTTTACATTTTGCCCTTGTTTCAATAAACCTAATGCGAGGTTAATGCCAATGAAACTATTTCCACCTACTATTAAATAATTATTCTTCCCCATAATATCCTCTCTAGTAATAAGATTTTTACTTATCACACCTGGAAATACAAATAAATGAACTTGGACAATTCTATTATTCCTTCTCTTATAATTGTATGCCCCTTATACTTTTTCATTATCTTTATTTTATATTTCCCTTTTAAAATTACTACCTTGTTTAAGATGACCGCAAGAAACACTCATAATATTTACTCATTCCCATGAATATATTGGATTAGTAAAGACTTCCGTTTCCATACTCTCACTCATTTATTCTATTTTAAAAAACCTTCTCCATAAATAAAACTTTCAAAAAGGAGCATTAAATTTATGAAGAATGTAAATCAAGAACTGTTAAATCATGTAATTCTACATAAAGAACGAATACCACATTTCCATAAAGACTTTCCACTTATACTATTCTGGAGCCACAGAAGCGGATGTACTACATTAGCTAATTGGTTCTTTTTTCAAATCGGATTATTTACTGAAGCAAAGAAATACCATGACTTTATTCATTACTATGAATTCTGGGTGTATAAAAACAACACCAAATACATACCAGCGTTACAAAATGGGCTTCTAGAAGCAAAAAAAGATGTTTGTAAACTTGTGCGGAATCCTTATACAAGGGCTGTCAGCTCATTTTTATTACTTGCTGACAATCCATATGCCAGCCCTCAATGGGAAAGTATCCGCCAGTATTTGTATAATGACAAATATAGTAATCGAGGAGTATCATTTAAACAATTTTTATATTACATTCGAGCATTTGGTTCCAATTCCCTAGCAATGGACATACATTTTAGTCAGCAATACGTTCCAGGTGAAGAAAATTTCATCCAATACTATATTCCTTTAGAAGATTTTAATACACAAATCACCAAATTAGAACATACGTATGATTTAATTAAATCCAATTTAGCGCTACTTACAAATTCAAATCACCATCGCGCTCATAAAATGCTTCATACAGGAAGCTACGCAGAAATTAGCCTTACAGATACCGCCTTCCCTCGTTTCCCAACATATGAAAGCTTTTATGATAAAGAGACAATGGAGTTAGTTACCGAGATATATGCACAAGACTTTGAAATGTATCCGTACGCAAAGGGGGGATTTTAAGTTGATACATTCTTCAATGCATAAAAACGAATGTACCGCATAGCATAAAGTGAAACTTTAATTGCCGTGGACTTCTCCACCACTAATTATTCCCTTCTACCAATCTCACTTTTATGGGTTCCCTAATTTTCACCCACCTCTTTGATTTCACTGATTATTAAAGTATGTGTCATATGTATTTTTTTAAAAAGGAGGGATGTCATATGGAAGGTAATTTGAAGCACAATAATGGATACTGCGTTATTTGTGAGAAGGAAGCTACATTTATAGAGCATAATGATTGGCTTAGAGATCATTACTTATGTTCTACATGTCACTCTATACCAAGGCAGCGAGCTCTAATCCATGTTTTAAATACCTTTTTTCCAAAGTGGGGTTCCTATCATATCCACGAGTCCTCACCGGGAGGGATTACAACTCAACTACTAATAAAAAACTGCAAAAACTATACATATTCTCAATACTTTAAAAACTATCCTCTTGGTCAATACGTTCAAGGAATTAGATGTGAGAATTTAGAAAACATGACTTTTCAAAATGAATCTTTTGATTTGTTCATTACTCAAGATGTCTTTGAACACGTAATGGAGCCAGAGAAAGCCTTTAAAGAAATAGAACGTGTATTAAAGCCTGGTGGCGCTCATGTGTTTACTGTCCCTTGGTATCATACACTCCCAAAGACTTTACAAAGAGCAAGAATAAATAAAGAAGGAATTGAGTATATTGAAGAGCCAATTTATCATGGAAATCCTATTGATGAGAATGGATCTTTAGTAACATTTGATTGGGGTCGAGATATGATTGAATATATTTATACACATGCAAACATGTATACAATTGTTTATTTACAAAAGGATAGATCACTAGGATTAGATGCTGAATTTCTACATGTTTTTATTAGTAAAAAACACGAACATAATTTTTAGGCACTATATAATTTGGAGGTTAACAAATGAATACCTTTAAGTTAGGAAGTGATTTTGAGAACCTTGTTAGCCATCTTTCTGATGTTGAACTTCTAAATCTATTTATACAAAGTTGCTCACAAATAAAGATAAACGGCATCACAGTACATACGTTCCCTCCTCTGAGAAATTCAACAACAGTTTGTAAGTACTTTCTATGAACATGCTCTTTATGAAGCATATTTGTTTTATAGCCATGTAAAACATACGCCCAAAATTTAGGTGTTCCCTTGAATAAAGAACATAAAATTTTAGACTTTGGTTACATAATAAGTAAATAACATATCTCGTGCTTTAAACTAGAGTCAAAAAATCAAAAGTAACTTCCCACCACTTTGAACTACGAAGAACATAAGGGGGATATACCTTGAAAATAATTGCTTTTTACTTACCACAGTTTCATCGAATAAAAGAAAATGACAGATGGTGGGGGAAAGGTTTTACTGAATGGACAAATACTAAAAGTGCACGACCTTTATTTGCAGGACATTATCAACCTAGAGAACCTTATCAAGATTTTTATTATGACTTAACCACCCCATCCGTAAGAAAATGGCAAGCAGAAATTGCTAAAGCACACGGCATATATGGTTTTTGTTATTACCATTACTGGTTTAAAGGAAAGAGGCTATTGGAGACACCCTTTAATGAAGTACTTAAGACGGGCGAACCCGATTTTCCATTTTGCCTTTCTTGGGCAAACGAACCGTGGACAAAAACCTGGGATGGTCTTGATAGCCACATATTAATGCCTCAAAATTACGGAGGGTTCTCCGATTGGAAAGAACATTTTGATTATTTATTACAAGCTTTCCAAGATGAGAGATATATCCGTATAGATGGTAAACCACTATTCATTATTTATCGTCCTGGGCATATACCTGATTGTGAGCAAATGCTTAATTACTGGAATACACTCGCACAAGAAAATGGTTTGAAAGGTATATACTTCGCAGAAACATTAAACAGCTTTCCACTTCCTAATATAAATGGATTTGATGCTAGCATTCAATTCGAGCCTTTTTATACAATTGCTCATGATAGCTCTCCAGACATAAATAAGACAATATATGAGTCTGGTAAACAAATAAACGCTTGGGATTATGATAAAGTGTGGATGTATATATTAAAGCGATCTCCTTCAGGGAAAAAAACATTTCCCGGTGCCTTTGTTGACTGGGACAACACAGCACGCCGTAAAGACTTAAATAGCAGCATCTTCCTCGGTTCTACCCCTAGGAAGTTCACAATATATTTAAGTAAGCAAATTCAACGCACCTATTCTCTTTACAACAGCGAGTTTTTATTTATTAATGCATGGAATGAATGGGCAGAAGGTACTTACTTAGAACCAGATAAAAGACATGGATTTGCCTATTTAGAAGGAGTTAAACAAGCAATTAACAGAGGTATGAAAGCATACAAAAAAGACGAGTCATTCTGACTCGTCTTAAGATTGCTTGGCGACGTCCTACTCTCACAGGGACAAGGTCCCAACTACCATCGGCGCTAGAGAGCTTAACTTCCGTGTTCGGTATGGGAACGGGTGTGACCTCTCTGCCATCATCACCAAACTATTGAAGGCATATTCCTTCAAAACTAGATAACATTTGCTACATATTATATGGTTAAGTCCTCGATCTATTAGTATTCGTCAGCTCCACATGTCACCATGCTTCCACCTCGAACCTATCAACCTGATCATCTTTCAGGGATCTTACTAGCTTACGCTATGGGAAATCTCATCTTGAGGGGGGCTTCATGCTTAGATGCTTTCAGCACTTATCCCTTCCGCACATAGCTACCCAGCTATGCCCTTGGCAGAACAACTGGTACACCAGCGGTGCGTCCATCCCGGTCCTCTCGTACTAAGGACAGCTCCTCTCAAATTTCCTACGCCCACGACGGATAGGGACCGAACTGTCTCACGACGTTCTGCACCCAGCTCGCGTACCGCTTTAATGGGCGAACAGCCCAACCCTTGCCATCATTACCAGACTGTATTCATTTAAGACAAGAATTATTTTAACTCATTTAACTTTTAAAGTCAACAAGTTTTTTATATTCTTTCAAAACTAGATAACATTGCTTCATATTATATGGTTAAGTCCTCGATCTATTAGTATTCGTCAGCTCCACATGTCACCATGCTTCCACCTCGAACCTATCAACCTGATCATCTTTCAGGGATCTTACTAGCTTACGCTATGGGAAATCTCATCTTGAGGGGGGCTTCATGCTTAGATGCTTTCAGCACTTATCCCTTCCTCCCGCACATAGCTACCCAGCTTTGCCCTAGGCAGAACAACTGGTACACCAGCGGTGCGTCCATCCCGGTCCTCTCGTACTAAGGACAGCTCCTCTCAAATTTCCTACGCCCACGACGGATAGGGACCGAACTGTCTCACGACGTTCTGAACCCAGCTCGCGTACCGCTTTAATGGGCGAACAGCCCAACCCTTGGGACCGACTACAGCCCCAGGATGCGATGAGCCGACATCGAGGTGCCAAACCTCCCCGTCGATGTGGACTCTTGGGGGAGATAAGCCTGTTATCCCCGGGGTAGCTTTTATCCGTTGAGCGATGGCCCTTCCATGCGGAACCACCGGATCACTAAGCCCGACTTTCGTCCCTGCTCGACTTGTAGGTCTCGCAGTCAAGCTCCCTTATGCCTTTGCACTCTACGAATGATTTCCAACCATTCTGAGGGAACCTTTGGGCGCCTCCTTTACCCTTTAGGGGGCGACCGCCCCAGTCAAACTGCCCACCTGACACTGTCTCCCGGGTCGATAAGACCCGTAGGTTAGAATTTCAATACAGTCAGGGCGGTATCCCACCAGCGCCTCCACCGAAGCTAGCGCTCCGGTTTCAATGGCTCCCGCCTATCCTGTACAAACTGTACCAAAATTCAATATCAGGCTACAGTAAAGCTCCACGGGGTCTTTCCGTCCTGTCGCGGGTAACCTGCATCTTCACAGGTACTATAATTTCACCGAGTCTCTGGTTGAGACAGTGCCCAAATCGTTACACCTTTCGTGCGGGTCGGAACTTACCCGACAAGGAATTTCGCTACCTTAGGACCGTTATAGTTACGGCCGCCGTTTACTGGGGCTTCAGTTCAGAGCTTCGCTTACGCTAACCCCTCTCCTTAACCTTCCAGCACCGGGCAGGTGTCACCCCCTATACTTCGCCTTACGGCTTCGCAGAGAGCTGTGTTTTTGCTAAACAGTCGCTTGGGCCTATTCACTGCGGCTTTCCGTTAAGAAAGCACCCCTTCTCCCGAAGTTACGGGGTCATTTTGCCGAGTTCCTTAACCAGAGTTCTCTCGCACACCTTAGGATTCTCTCCTCGCCTACCTGTGTCGGTTTGCGGTACAGGCACCTTTTATCTCGCTAGAAGCTTTTCTTGGCAGCGGGGAATCAAAGACTTCGCTCCATAAGGAGCTTCCCCATCACAGCTCAGCCTTCACGATAAGCGGATTTGCCTACTTATCAGCCTAACTGCTTGGACGTGCACAACCAATCGCACGCTTCTTCTATCCTTCTGCGTCCCTCCATTGCTCAAACGATAAAGAGGTGGTACAGGAATATCAACCTGTTGTCCATCGCCTACGCCTGTCGGCCTCGGCTTAGGTCCTGACTAACCCTGA
>NZ_CP013274.1:237500-260000 GCF_001455345.1 Bacillus thuringiensis | reverse complement strand
TAACCTGTTAAATTCAGTTTATCGAAAGAACGTATAGTTAATGTGTTAGGCTTATACTTTGATAAGAAGTTCGCATTCTTCTCTTTATTTGTAGCCAATACATCTCCCGATGCATTTACCGTCTCTACTAAATGAGGGTTATCTTGCAAAAATTCTTTTTCTTGTTTCGCATTTAACGCATAGTTATAAAAATAATTCCCGACTAACATATACACAATCGCTAGAAGGACTAAGATTACTATAGTAATTATACCTATCTTTTTCATATTATCTCCTTTTTAAAAATTAAATCTCCCTATATTAAAGTACTTCAAAAAACAACTGTATTATTTTAACACACCGATAGATTGCTTCCACAAAAAATAAAATAGAAAATCTTAAACTACACATCGAAAATGATGAAAGAAATTGAATATAAAAGGATAACTTGAGGCTGATAAGAGTTTAGAAACACAAAAAAGACGAGTCATTCTGACTCGTCTTACAGTTGCTTGGCGACGTCCTACTCTCACAGGGACAAGGTCCCAACTACCATCGGCGCTAGAGAGCTTAACTTCCGTGTTCGGTATGGGAACGGGTGTGACCTCTCTGCCATCATCACCAAACTATGAAGGCATATTCCTTCAAAACTAGATAACATTTGCTACATATTATATGGTTAAGTCCTCGATCTATTAGTATTCGTCAGCTCCACATGTCACCATGCTTCCACCTCGAACCTATCAACCTGATCATCTTTCAGGGATCTTACTAGCTTACGCTATGGGAAATCTCATCTTGAGGGGGGCTTCATGCTTAGATGCTTTCAGCACTTATCCCTTCCGCACATAGCTACCCAGCTATGCCCTTGGCAGAACAACTGGTACACCAGCGGTGCGTCCATCCCGGTCCTCTCGTACTAAGGACAGCTCCTCTCAAATTTCCTACGCCCACGACGGATAGGGACCGAACTGTCTCACGACGTTCTGAACCCAGCTCGCGTACCGCTTTAATGGGCGAACAGCCCAACCCTTGGGACCGACTACAGCCCCAGGATGCGATGAGCCGACATCGAGGTGCCAAACCTCCCCGTCGATGTGGACTCTTGGGGGAGATAAGCCTGTTATCCCCGGGGTAGCTTTTATCCGTTGAGCGATGGCCCTTCCATGCGGAACCACCGGATCACTAAGCCCGACTTTCGTCCCTGCTCGACTTGTAGGTCTCGCAGTCAAGCTCCCTTATGCCTTTGCACTCTACGAGTGATTTCCAACCATTCTGAGGGAACCTTTGGGCGCCTCCGTTACACTTTAGGAGGCGACCGCCCCAGTCAAACTGCCCACCTGACACTGTCTCCCGGGTCGATAAGACCCGTAGGTTAGAATTTCAATACAGTCAGGGCGGTATCCCACCAGCGCCTCCACCGAAGCTAGCGCTCCGGTTTCAATGGCTCCCGCCTATCCTGTACAAACTGTACCAAAATTCAATATCAGGCTACAGTAAAGCTCCACGGGGTCTTTCCGTCCTGTCGCGGGTAACCTGCATCTTCACAGGTACTATAATTTCACCGAGTCTCTGGTTGAGACAGTGCCCAAATCGTTACACCTTTCGTGCGGGTCGGAACTTACCCGACAAGGAATTTCGCTACCTTAGGACCGTTATAGTTACGGCCGCCGTTTACTGGGGCTTCAGTTCAGAGCTTCGCTTACGCTAACCCCTCTCCTTAACCTTCCAGCACCGGGCAGGTGTCACCCCCTATACTTCGCCTTACGGCTTCGCAGAGAGCTGTGTTTTTGCTAAACAGTCGCTTGGGCCTATTCACTGCGGCTTTCCGTTAAGAAAGCACCCCTTCTCCCGAAGTTACGGGGTCATTTTGCCGAGTTCCTTAACCAGAGTTCTCTCGCACCCCTTAGGATTCTCTCCTCGCCTACCTGTGTCGGTTTGCGGTACAGGCACCTTTTATCTCGCTAGAAGCTTTTCTTGGCAGCGGGGAATCAAAGACTTCGCTCCATAAGGAGCTTCCCCATCACAGCTCAGCCTTCACGATAAGCGGATTTGCCTACTTATCAGCCTAACTGCTTGGACGTGCACAACCAATCGCACGCTTCTTCTATCCTTCTGCGTCCCTCCATTGCTCAAACGATAAAGAGGTGGTACAGGAATATCAACCTGTTGTCCATCGCCTACGCCTGTCGGCCTCGGCTTAGGTCCTGACTAACCCTGAGCGGACGAGCCTTCCTCAGGAAACCTTAGGCATTCGGTGGACGGGATTCTCACCCGTCTTTCGCTACTCATACCGGCATTCTCACTTCTAAGCACTCCACCAGTCCTTACGGTCTGACTTCACTGTCCTTAGAACGCTCCCCTACCACTGATACCATTGGTATCAATCCGCAGCTTCGGTGGTGTATTTAGCCCCGGTACATTTTCGGCGCAGAGTCACTCGACTAGTGAGCTATTACGCACTCTTTAAATGGTGGCTGCTTCTAAGCCAACATCCTAGTTGTCTAAGCAACTCCACATCCTTTTCCACTTAATACACACTTTGGGACCTTAGCTGGCGGTCTGGGCTGTTTCCCTTTTGACTACGGATCTTATCACTCGCAGTCTGACTCCTAAGGATAAGTCATTGGCATTCGGAGTTTGACTGAATTCGGTAATCCGATGAGGACCCCTAGTCCAATCAGTGCTCTACCTCCAAGACTCTTACACTTAAGGCTAGCCCTAAAGCTATCTCGGGGAGAACCAGCTATCTCCAGGTTCGATTGGAATTTCTCCGCTACCCACACCTCATCCCCGCACTTTTCAACGTGCGTGGGTTCGGGCCTCCATTCAGTGTTACCTGAACTTCACCCTGGACATGGGTAGATCACCTGGTTTCGGGTCTACGACCACGTACTAAACGCCCTATTCAGACTCGCTTTCGCTGCGGCTCCGCCTCTTCAGCTTAACCTCGCACGGGATCGTAACTCGCCGGTTCATTCTACAAAAGGCACGCCATCACCCATTAACGGGCTCTGACTATTTGTAGGCACACGGTTTCAGGATCTCTTTCACTCCCCTTCCGGGGTGCTTTTCACCTTTCCCTCACGGTACTGGTTCACTATCGATCACTAGGGAGTATTTAGCCTTGGGAGATGGTCCTCCCAGATTCCGACGGAATTTCACGTGTTCCGCCGTACTCAGGATACATTCAAGAGAGAACGAAGTTTCGACTACGGGGTTGTTACCCTCTACGACGGACCTTTCCAGGTCGCTTCGTCTACCTCGTTCCTTTGTAACTCCGTATAGAATGTCCTACAACCCCAAGAGGCAAGCCTCTTGGTTTGGGCTATGTTCCGTTTCGCTCGCCGCTACTCAGGAAATCGCATTTGCTTTCTCTTCCTCCAGGTACTTAGATGTTTCAGTTCCCTGGGTCTGTCTTCCTTACCCTATGTATTCAGATAAGGATACCATACCATTACGTATGGTGGGTTTCCCCATTCGGAAATCTTCGGATCAAAGCTTACTTACAGCTCCCCGAAGCATATCGGCGTTAGTCCCGTCCTTCATCGACTCCTAGTGTCAAGGCATCCACCGTGCGCCCTTTCTAACTTAACCAAACTAAAAATTAAAAAATATGAGCTACACTGTTATCTAGTTTTCAAAGAACATACATTTATATATGAGAGATAGTTCTCTCAAAACTGAACAAAACGAAACACGGAAACTTATATTGATGAACAGCGTTCATCAATTCTCCATAGAAAGGAGGTGATCCAGCCGCACCTTCCGATACGGCTACCTTGTTACGACTTCACCCCAATCATCTGTCCCACCTTAGGCGGCTGGCTCCATAAAGGTTACCCCACCGACTTCGGGTGTTACAAACTCTCGTGGTGTGACGGGCGGTGTGTACAAGGCCCGGGAACGTATTCACCGCGGCATGCTGATCCGCGATTACTAGCGATTCCAGCTTCATGTAGGCGAGTTGCAGCCTACAATCCGAACTGAGAACGGTTTTATGAGATTAGCTCCACCTCGCGGTCTTGCAGCTCTTTGTACCGTCCATTGTAGCACGTGTGTAGCCCAGGTCATAAGGGGCATGATGATTTGACGTCATCCCCACCTTCCTCCGGTTTGTCACCGGCAGTCACCTTAGAGTGCCCAACTTAATGATGGCAACTAAGATCAAGGGTTGCGCTCGTTGCGGGACTTAACCCAACATCTCACGACACGAGCTGACGACAACCATGCACCACCTGTCACTCTGCTCCCGAAGGAGAAGCCCTATCTCTAGGGTTTTCAGAGGATGTCAAGACCTGGTAAGGTTCTTCGCGTTGCTTCGAATTAAACCACATGCTCCACCGCTTGTGCGGGCCCCCGTCAATTCCTTTGAGTTTCAGCCTTGCGGCCGTACTCCCCAGGCGGAGTGCTTAATGCGTTAACTTCAGCACTAAAGGGCGGAAACCCTCTAACACTTAGCACTCATCGTTTACGGCGTGGACTACCAGGGTATCTAATCCTGTTTGCTCCCCACGCTTTCGCGCCTCAGTGTCAGTTACAGACCAGAAAGTCGCCTTCGCCACTGGTGTTCCTCCATATCTCTACGCATTTCACCGCTACACATGGAATTCCACTTTCCTCTTCTGCACTCAAGTCTCCCAGTTTCCAATGACCCTCCACGGTTGAGCCGTGGGCTTTCACATCAGACTTAAGAAACCACCTGCGCGCGCTTTACGCCCAATAATTCCGGATAACGCTTGCCACCTACGTATTACCGCGGCTGCTGGCACGTAGTTAGCCGTGGCTTTCTGGTTAGGTACCGTCAAGGTGCCAGCTTATTCAACTAGCACTTGTTCTTCCCTAACAACAGAGTTTTACGACCCGAAAGCCTTCATCACTCACGCGGCGTTGCTCCGTCAGACTTTCGTCCATTGCGGAAGATTCCCTACTGCTGCCTCCCGTAGGAGTCTGGGCCGTGTCTCAGTCCCAGTGTGGCCGATCACCCTCTCAGGTCGGCTACGCATCGTTGCCTTGGTGAGCCGTTACCTCACCAACTAGCTAATGCGACGCGGGTCCATCCATAAGTGACAGCCGAAGCCGCCTTTCAATTTCGAACCATGCAGTTCAAAATGTTATCCGGTATTAGCCCCGGTTTCCCGGAGTTATCCCAGTCTTATGGGCAGGTTACCCACGTGTTACTCACCCGTCCGCCGCTAACTTCATAAGAGCAAGCTCTTAATCCATTCGCTCGACTTGCATGTATTAGGCACGCCGCCAGCGTTCATCCTGAGCCAGGATCAAACTCTCCAATAAAGTTAGTTTGTCTAGCATCTAAAAATAAAAATTGACGTTTCACGTTGTTTGTTTCGTTCAGTTTTCAAAGAACTTGTCTGTCGCTCATTTGCGACTTCCTTATGTTAACACTTTCAACTTTCAATGTCAACTAAGTTTTTCATTTCGTTTGTCGCTTTCGATGTTAATGTCATCGGCGACTTGTTCTATATTACACCTCTAATCTCTAACCGTCAACATGTTTTTCTAAAAAAATATAAAAAGACTTATCCCTTTTAAAATAAGCCTTTTTATCATATACCATTCTATTCATTTATTATCTTTCTATAATTGGTAACGAGACGATAAATTGAATAATACCATCCTCATATTCGGCTCGAATACTACCACCTTGTAATTCAACAATACTTTTCGCAATTGCCAATCCAAGGCCCGATCCTTCTGTTACTCTACTTCGAGATTGATCTTTCTTATAAAAGCGTTCAAACAAACTCGCTAACTCTTCTCTCGTAAACTCTTCACTATGATTTGCAATTACAATTTGTATATCCCTGCGCTGCCTTTGAAGAGAAACCTTTATCTCCCCATCATCTTTACTATACTTAATCGCGTTCATTAATAAATTATCAAATACACGGACCATCTTTTCCGAATCAATCGCTGCATAGGTACGTTCCTCAGGAAACTTCTTAACAAAAGTAAGGCCATGCTCTTCCGCCTGCGGTACTAACTCTTCTATTAATTGCTCCAATAACTCATTTATACAAACCTCTTGTTTTTCCAATACAACTTGCTCATTTGTTAACTTCGTATACTCAAATAAATCTTCTATTAAATTCTTTAACTGCTCCGACTTCACAAAAGCTATTCTCGTATACTCATCATGTTGTTCCATATTCTCGTATTTAGAATCTCGAAGTAATCGTAAGTACCCCATAATAGAAGTAAGGGGTGTACGCAAATCATGAGATACATTTGTAATAAGCTCATTCTTTTGCTTTTCTAATTTACGTTCCTTTTCTATATTATTCATAAGCTCTTCTGCCATATTATTAATATTCTCAGTTAAAGACGCAATCTCATCTTCACCTTTCTTCTCAATACGGTACGCTAAGTTGCCTTTTTCTATTTCCTTTACACCTTCTGCCATCGCTTCAATTTGCTTCATCTTTCTCTTTGTTATATAGAAGAAAGAGAAGATGAACACGAGTACACCAATTAAAAATGGAAATGGTCCTTCTTGCGTATCATACATTACTACACCATCTGGTATTCCACTAACGAACATATATAAATTCTTATCTTCTATTGTAATAGGTGAAAAAGCTATAAATTCTTTTCTCGTATTTTCAAATACATCTCGACCATTTGAATAGTTAATCGCAAATGACGCTGCATTACGAATCGTATTATGCAAATCGATTTGCTCTTCTTGTGCCTGCTTCGTTTTATATAAAACTTTACCACTCTCATCAGTAACCAGTATTTTTAAAGCGCTAGATCCTCGCTCTAAATTTTGGTTCTCCATTTCGATCATATTGGATATAGCTTCTAATTTATTTTCATGAACCGAACTATTTGCGGCTCCTTGAGCTTGATGATTAATTTGTTCCATACCAGCTCGATAATCGATAGTCGCTTTACGATTTGCATTCTCAAAAAATGGTGCAGCTGCCTTTGCTGACAAAACTCCTAATAACGCACAAGCAGCAAAAGTAGTAATCAATTGAATTCTTATACTCTTTCGTACGCTCTTTACTAATTTCTCAATTAATTGTCTTGTTTTCCTTACATAAGTAAATGGATTAAATATCTTTTTCAATCTTATACCCCACTCCCCATACTGTTTTTATATATCTAGGCTTCCTTGGATTCTCCTCAATCTTTTCACGCACTTTCCGAATATGAACCATTACCGTATTATCCGACTGGAAAGACCTTTCGTTCCAAACCTTTTCATAAATTTGCTCTGCACTAAAGACCATTCCCGGATTACGGGCTAGCAATTCTAAAATTGAAAATTCCCTCGGAGTCAGTTTCACTTCTTCTCCATCCACAATAACTTTATGGGTTGAGATGTTTATTTTCATCTCTCCAATTTCTAGCTCGTCCTCATTTTGTATAGCGAAACCATTCATTTTCATATAACGACGTAACTGAGATTTAATTCTTGCGATTAACTCTAACGGATTAAATGGTTTCGTCACGTAATCATCTGCACCTGTTGTTAATCCTAAAATCTTATCCATATCTTGCGTTTTCGCGGAAAGCATAATAATTGGCATTTCTTTTTCTTCCCTTACTTTCATACACATATGGATACCGTCTACTTTCGGCATCATAATATCTAATACGACTAGGTGTACTTCATTTTCTTCTAGTAAACGTAATCCTTCTTCTCCGTCCCCTGCTTGCAACACCTTATATCCTTCATTCTTTAAATAGATTGTAATAAGATTCCTAATTTCTTTTTCATCATCTACGACAAGTATTGTTTCGTTTGCCACAATATCTCCCCCATCATTTTTTTAATCCCTAACTTCTATTATAGGAAAACTTCTGAAGAAAAACGCTCGGAAATCCTTAAGATTTTCTGAAGACGCAAAAAAGGTCTAGACTCCCCTTAAGTCTAGACCTTTCAAAAAACCCCTTTTATTTACGAACGTAGATGAAATATAGTACAAATAAAACTCCCATAACATACATAATTGGATGAATCTCTTTACGACGACCGCTTACTACCATTGTAATTGGATAGAAGATAAACCCGATCGCAATTCCTGTCGCAATACTATACGTAAGTGGCATTGAAATGATTGTAAAGAATGCTGGTACTGCAATCTCGAATTTCTTCCAATCAATCTCTCCTAAAGAAGAAACCATCAAGATCCCTACAATAATTAATGCTGGTGCCGTTACAGCTGGTGTTACAACACTTAGTAATGGTGAGAAGAATAGTGCCAGTAAAAAGAATCCTGCTGTTACAACTGCTGTAAATCCAGAACGTCCACCCGCTGCTACCCCTGCAGAAGATTTAATATAAGACGTTGTTGTTGATGTACCCAAGATCGCACCAATTACAGTTGCAATCGCATCTGCAAATAACGCTTTTCCTGCACGTGGTAATTTATTGTTCTTCATTAATCCTGCTTGATTCGCAACCGCTACAAGCGTACCTGCTGTATCAAAGAAATCGATAAAGAAGAACGTTATAATAACAATCACCATTTGAACAGTGAAAATGTCTCCGAAGTGCGTTAACGCCACACCGAACGTTGGTTCTAGACTAGGTATTGCTCCCACTACAGCTTTCGGAGTATCAATTAATCCTGTTGCTACCCCTAAAATCGCTGTAAGAATCATACCGTAGAATACCGCACCATTAACTTTCTTAATCATGAAGATGATTGTCGTAACAACCCCGAAGATTGCTAGTAACGTTGTGCCCTTTGTTAAATCCCCCAATCCAACAAGAACAGCATCATTTTTCACGATAATTCCGGCATTTTGGAATCCAAGGAAAGCAATGAACAATCCGATACCTGCCGCTACTGCAAACTTTAACTCTGATGGAATTGCATTAATGATTTTTTCACGAATACCTGAAGCAGTAAGAATAATAAAGATAATACCTGACATTAACGTTCCAGCAATTGCTGTCTGCCACGGAATTCCCATCGTTAACACTGCCGTATAAGCAAAGAACGCGTTAATTCCCATACCTGGCGCTAAAGCAATTGGATACTTTGCGAAAATCCCCATAATTAACGAACCAATCGCTGCTGCTAATGCTGTAGCAACGAATACTGCACCTGGATCCATTCCTGTACCTGCCGGTAACCCTTTAACATTGCCAAGTGACAGCGTAGCAGGATTGACAAATAGTACGTAAGCCATAGATAGAAATGTCGTTAAACCTGCTATGAACTCTGTTTTATAATTCGTGCCGAGTTCATCAAACTGAAAATAGCGTTTCATCTTACGTTTCCCCCGTTATATGATTACTCGCCGTAATCTCCCTAGCCCTCTTTTATCTATTAAAAATAAAAAAGGCTTCCATTGCATATACATGGAAGCGTTCTATGAATAAAGACAAGTTTCCCCTCATCTTTATCAAAACGCCTCGTAGTCAAGCCATTTACGGTAGCTAGGTAGAAACTTTCGGGCCATATCCCCGATATTATACGACGGCATAATATTCACTTTTCGTTTGAATTACATACTCATATTAACTCTTGAATGTAGTTTTGTCAATTTAAAAACGAACATTTTTATAAACCTTTGTATTTTCGTTCGTATTAAGAGCAAAATACAAAAGATCCATCTATGCATGAGCAATAGATGGATCTTTTTTTATAATACTATTCCCACTCAATAGTTGCTGGTGGCTTACTTGTTATATCATACACGATACGGTTAACGTGTTTTACTTCGTTTACGATACGTACAGAGATTTTCTCTAATACGTCCCAAGGGATACGTGCCCAGTCAGCTGTCATACCGTCGATAGATGTTACTGCGCGGATACCTACTGTGTAATCGTAAGTACGCTCATCACCCATAACACCTACGCTACGCATACCAGGAAGCGCAGTGAAGTATTGCCAAACTTCGCGGTCTAAGCCCGCTTTAATAATTTCTTCACGTAAAATCGCATCAGATTCACGAACGATTTCTAATTTCTCTTCTGTGATTTCACCTAATACACGAATACCAAGACCAGGGCCTGGGAATGGTTGACGCCATACGATTTCATCAGGAATTCCTAGTTCTGATCCTAATACACGTACTTCATCTTTAAATAACGTGTTTAAAGGCTCAATTAATTTGAACTGCATGTCTTCTGGAAGTCCACCAACGTTATGGTGAGATTTAATTGTTTGTGCAGTTGCAGTACCACTTTCAACGATGTCTGTGTACAGTGTACCTTGTGCTAGGAAGTCCATTCCTTGTAATTTAGACGCTTCATCATCAAATACGTAAATGAATTCGTTACCGATGATTTTACGTTTTTGTTCTGGATCTTCTACACCTTTTAACTTGTTCATGAAGCGTTCTTTTGCATCCACTTTAATAACGTTCATATGGAAGCCTTCGCTAAATGTTTTCATAACACCTTCTGCTTCGCCTTTACGAAGTAAACCGTGGTCAACGAAAATACATGTTAACTGGTCGCCGATTGCTTTATGAATTAATACTGCTACAACAGAAGAATCTACACCGCCGCTAAGTGCGCACAGTACTTTTTTGTCTCCAACAGTTTCACGAATTTTTTCTAATTCTACTTCGATAAAGTTCTCCATGTTCCATCCTTCAGAACAACCACATACGCCGAATACGAAGTTTTTAATTAAATCGTTACCGTGCTCAGAGTGACGTACTTCTGGGTGGAATTGTACACCGTATAAGTTTTTCGCTTCATTGCTCATACCAGCAATTGGGCAAGACTCACTTGTCGCGTCTACTACGAATCCTTCTGGTAAACCAGTTACTAAGTCGCCATGGCTCATCCATACAACTTGCTCTTCTGGAAGGTTCGCATATAATTTTGATTCGTTCTCTACTTTCAGAACAGCTTTTCCGTACTCACGGTGGTTTGCACGCTCTACTGTACCACCGAATTGTTGTGTCATAAGTTGCATACCGTAACAAATACCGAAGATCGGTAATCCTAGGTCAAAGATTTTTTCATCACAATGTAATGCACCTTCACCATATACACTATTTGGTCCACCAGAAAAGATAATCCCTTTTGGATTCATTGCTTTAATTTCTTCTGCAGTAATTGTGTGTGGATGAAGTTCACTGTATACACCGAACTCACGAATTCGACGTGCTATTAACTGATTGTATTGACTCCCAAAATCTAAAACGATAATTGTATCATGCTGCTTCTTCAAAATAATCACCCCAACGTTAGTTCTCGTATATAAATATTTTCACCAATTTGGCGAAAAGCATTACCAATATAATAAAAAAAGCCAGTCCTCCGCCTCTAGTCTCATAACAAAGAAAAGGCAGGGGTCTGGCTTTATAAAGAAAGATAGTATCCGCTCTTTATAAATATAAGACACACTGCCTTCATAGTCAGGTTGTTTACGGTAACCCGGTAGAGACTCTCAAACCTTATCTTTGAGGATATATGAAGGATCGTTTTATATTATCTTCCTAGATTCTAACAATGAAGTATCAATATGGTCAAGAGAGAAAGCGACAAAATTCTACAGAAATTCATTTCCTTTTCTAAAAAACATAAAAAAACATCCATTTCTATATAGAAATGGATGTTTTTTTAGGCCAAACGGAATTACATCATTCCGCCCATACCGCCCATGCCCATGCCGCCCATGTCAGGCATTGCTGGTGCATTTGGTTCTGGTTTGTCAGCTACTACAGCTTCAGTTGTTAAGAACATAGCTGCAACAGATGCTGCGTTTTGAAGTGCAGAGCGAGTTACTTTAGCTGGATCTACGATACCAGTTTCAAGCATGTTAACCCACTCGCCAGTAGCTGCGTTGAAACCAACGCCTACTTTTTCGCCTTTTAGACGCTCTACAACTACAGATCCTTCTAGACCAGCGTTGATTGCGATTTGGCGAACTGGCTCTTCTAGTGCGCGAAGTACGATGTTGATACCTGTTGCTTCGTCGCCTTCAGCTACGATAGAAGCTACTTTTGTGTATACGTTCATAAGTGAAGTACCACCACCTGCAACGATACCTTCTTCTACTGCTGCACGAGTTGAGTTAAGTGCATCTTCAATACGAAGTTTGCGCTCTTTTAACTCAGTTTCAGTTGCTGCACCTACTTTAATTACTGCTACGCCACCTGCAAGTTTTGCAAGACGCTCTTGTAATTTTTCACGATCGAATTCAGAAGTTGTTTCTTCTAATTGCGCACGGATTTGACCGATGCGAGCTTCGATTTGTTGTGTATTTCCGATACCTTCAACTACAGTTGTGTTTTCTTTCGTTACAACAACTTTACCAGCGCGTCCTAAAGATTCAACTGTAGCAGATTTTAAGTCACGGCCTAATTCTTCAGTGATTACTTCGCCACCAGTTAAGATTGCGATATCTTCTAGCATTGCTTTACGACGGTCACCAAATCCAGGAGCTTTAACAGCTACTACATTGAATGTACCACGAAGTTTGTTCACTACTAATGTAGCTAAAGCTTCGCCTTCTACATCTTCAGCGATGATAAGAAGTGGTTTACCTTGTTGTACCACTTGTTCTAATACTGGTAAGATTTCTTGAATGTTAGAAATCTTTTTGTCAGTGATTAAGATGTATGGGTTATCAAGAACTGCTTCCATTTTGTCAGAATCAGTAATCATGTAAGGAGATGCATATCCACGATCAAATTGCATACCTTCTACTACGTCTAATTCTGTTGTGAAACCTTTAGATTCTTCTAAAGTAATAACGCCGTCGTTACCAACGCGCTCCATTGCTTCAGCGATTAATTGACCTACTTCTTCGTCAGCAGCAGAAATAGCAGCTACTTGTGCGATAGAAGATTTACCTTCGATTGGTTTAGAAATCGTTTTTAATTCTTCTACTGCAGCAACGACAGCTTTTTCGATACCTTTGCGAAGACCCATTGGGTTCGCACCAGCTGTTACGTTTTTAAGACCTTCACGAATCATAGCTTGTGCTAATACAGTTGCAGTTGTTGTTCCGTCACCAGCTACATCATTTGTTTTGCTAGCAACTTCTGCTACTAATTTCGCACCCATGTTTTCGAATGCATCTTCTAATTCAATTTCTTTTGCGATTGTTACACCGTCATTTGTAATAAGTGGTGAACCGAATTTTTTCTCAAGAACAACGTTACGACCTTTTGGTCCAAGCGTTACTTTTACTGCATTTGCAAGAGTGTCGACACCGCGAAGCATCGAACGACGTGCTTCTTCACTAAATTTAATATCTTTTGCCATAATAATTGACCCCCTTGGATTTTGTAAGATTTATATAATTAACCGATAACTGCTAAAATGTCACTTTCACGTAAAATCAAGTAGTCTGTACCTTCATATTTCACTTCAGTACCTGCATATTTTGAGAAGATGATAAGATCACCTGCTGCTACCTCTAAAGCAACACGCTCACCATTTTCAAGCACTCGACCAGTACCTACTGCAATAACTTTACCCTCTTGTGGTTTTTCTTTTGCTGTGTCTGGTAATACAATACCACTTGCTGTTTTTTCTTCCGCTTGAACAAGCTCAATTACAACGCGATCACCTAATGGCTTTAGCATGAACAATAACCTCCTCATTTTGTTATGTAAATTTTATTTATTAGCACTCAAGTCACCCGAGTGCTAACACACTTATAATAATAAATAATCTCAATTTCTTTTGCAAGTAAAAAAATCATAATTTTTTCGCAAATTAAGCTATAAACTTTTCTATATAGAGTTCCTCTTCTTCTACCTTTACTATATGAATCGTTGTTTCCACTACTCGTATGTTACAATATGAAAGGACACCCTAAGTTGTTTTCGCTACATACACAACTTTCTCCTGTCTTCTATTATAATTTCAAATAAGGATTTACAAAAAAAACATAATTTAAGTAAGGTTTATATCGTAGGTAGCATATGTACATGTTATCCTACCTTATCTCATACACTAGAGTTAGAAAGGATGGTTAAACCATTTGAAAAAACAATATTGGTGGGTTATCGTTACATACATTTTAATGCAGTTATCATCAATTGCTGGATTACCACTTCTCCTGAAAACTGGACTTTATGATAACAGGGGATTTACTAGGGAAGAAAAATTTCAACTCATAACTGGTCACTGGGCAATCATTAGCTTCTTTATTGCATTATGTATCGTACTTTGGTTACTTAGAACAGATATTCGCGACAGATATTTAGATACAAAGCGTTCTACTGTTCCAGCTACGATTGGTTGGATTTTTATCGGGTTCTTCTTAGCATTTTTCTCGCAAAGTATTGCTGGTATGATTGAAATGTATGTATTAGGTATTAAACCTGGATCTGAAAATACAGCAAGACTTATGGATATCGCAAGAACGACACCTTGGTTCCTTATCGTCATCTCTATAATAGGACCTATTTTGGAAGAAATCGTATTTAGAAAAATTTTATTTGGTACACTTTATAAGAAGTTTAACTTCTTTATTGCCGCTATCATTAGTTCCCTTGTATTTGCGGCGATTCATTTTGATTTTACTCACTTATTGGTATACACTGCTATGGGGCTCGTATTCGCCTTCTTATATGTAAAAACGAAGCGTATTATCGTTCCGATTGCAGCTCATGTTGCAATGAATACATTAGTTGCAATTGCTCAAGTTTTAGTGAGTAACGAACAAATTCAAGAAATGATTAAAGAAGCTGAAAAAATGCAAGGCTTTATCGGAGGATTTTTAGTATGAGAAACTCACCATTGTTCATGGCTGCATTGTACTTCCTTCTAGGATGTATCTTTACACGCTTCGCCATTACGAACGTAACAGATACAATTTGGAATATGTGGACAATACTATTTGCAGTTATGGCAACGATTGATTTTAATTTGGCACTTCGCCTTATCTTAGTTAAATTCACAAAGAAAAAACAATAATAAAACGCAGAGGTCGCTTCCTCTGCGTTTTATTGTGGATAATTTTTTAAAAAGTAAACAAGTGTTTGTAACTCCACTGCTAAATCAATATGATGAATTCTTATATTGTCTGACACATTTAAGCGTGCTGGTGTGAAATTTAAAATACCATGCACGTTCGTTTCTGCCAATCTATCTGCTACAGATTGTGCTACTGTAGCGGGTACTGTTAATATTGCCACTTGTATATCAGTTGATAAACGTTCTTCTAATTCATCTAAATGATATACAGGAATGCCCCCGATTTCTGTTCCGACTTTCTCTTCACTAACGTCAAACGCCATTTCAATTTTTGTATTATTGTTTTTCGTGAAATTATAATGTAAGAAAGCGGTCCCTAAATTACCTACTCCAATAAGCGCTACACGTGTTATATCATCTTGGTCGAGTGTTTCACGGAAAAATGATAATAAATAATTTACGTTATATCCATATCCTTTTTTCCCTAACGCTCCAAAGTATGAGAAATCTCTTCGAATTGTTGCGGAATCAACCTTTACCGCTTCACTTAATTCGGCTGATGAAACACGTTGCTTACCAGACAGAGATAAGTTTTGGATAAATCGATAGTATAGAGGCAATCTCTTAGCAGTGGCTTGTGGAATTTTCTGCTGCTCCATATAACCTCTCCTCTCTTCCTATCTTTATTCATATGCTTTAATCAAATACAGAAGTTTAGCACTTATTAAATTCCTTGTATAATAGAAAGAAGAAGTATTCTCTCTGTATTTTAAACTATACACTATTTTTAGTATGATTGAGAAATATAAACATGGCAAAGTTAAGAAATTATTTGAGGTGAAAACATTGATTTTATTACAAGTAAACGCGCTTTCGAAATTATACGGTGCAGAAACGATTCTTGCAAACATAAAATTGGAAGTTCAAACGAAAGATCGTATCGCATTAGTCGGACGAAATGGAGCCGGAAAATCTACATTATTAAAAATAATAGCTGGTGAGCTATCTCATGATGGTGGCGAAATTATAAAACCGAAAGATGTCTCAATCGGATATTTGGCCCAAAATACCGGGTTAGAAACGTCTTTAACAATTTGGGATGAAATGTTAACCGTCTTTACACACTTGCAACAAATGGAGACAAAACTTCGAAGGCTAGAGCAAGAGATGGGAAAAGAAGAAAACTTTTCAACCGAGGCTACATATGAAAGATTATTAGCTGATTATGACCAATTGCAATTAGATTATAAAGACCAAGGTGGCTACCAATATGAAGCAGATATCCGTTCGATTTTAAGTGGTCTTGGCTTCCCAGTTGAAACGCACCAGACGACGATTTCCACATTAAGCGGTGGACAAAAAACACGATTAGCTCTCGGTAAATTATTATTAACGAAACCAGACCTACTTATTTTGGACGAGCCTACAAACCATTTAGACATCGAAACATTAACATGGCTTGAACAATATTTACAAGGTTATCCTGGCGCAATACTAATCGTTTCCCATGACCGTTATTTCTTAGATAAACTCGTTACACAAGTATATGAAATTTCGAATAAAGAAAGTAGACGATTTGTTGGTAACTACAGTAAATATTTAGACTTAAAATCAGCACTATACGAGCAAGAAATGAAACGTTATGAGAAACAACAAGATGAAATCGCTAAGCTGGAAGACTTCGTTCAAAAAAATATAGCTCGTGCATCTACGACAAAACGTGCGCAAAGCCGTCGTAAACAATTAGATCGAATGGAATTATTAACAAGACCATTAGGTGATTCTAAGTCAGCTTCCTTCCACTTCGATATTGAAAAACAAAGTGGAAATGACGTTTTACAAGTAAAGGATGCAACCATCGGATATAATGAGGATCCGATTATTGAACATGTAACAATGCGCTTAACTCGCGGGGATAGTGTTGCTTTAGTTGGTCCAAACGGAATTGGAAAATCCACATTATTAAAATCACTTGTGAATAAGTTACCCCTATTAAATGGTGATGTTTCTTTCGGATCCAATGTATCTGTTGGCTATTATGATCAGGAACAAGCTAACTTAACATCTTCTAAGCGCGTATTAAATGAATTATGGGATGAATATCCTCTGCAACCTGAAAAGGAAATTCGCACGATACTAGGTAACTTCTTATTCACAGGGGATGATGTACTAAAACCAGTATCTTCTCTGAGTGGTGGACAAAAAGCTCGGTTAGCTCTTGCAAAACTTATGATGCAAAAATCAAATTTATTAATTCTCGATGAACCTACGAACCATCTTGATTTAAATAGTAAAGAGATTTTGGAGAATGCTTTAATTGATTATCCAGGTACTCTTCTATTTGTCTCACATGACCGCTACTTTATTAATCGTGTAACGACAACCGTTGTTGAGTTATCAACAGAAGGTGCACAGGAGTATTTAGGGGATTACGATTACTACGTTGCAAAGAAAAATGAGATGATCGAACGTGCGGAATTAGAGCAAGAAGATGAAGCACCGGTTCAAAAGACAGTTGCACAAGAAAAATTAAATTATCTCGAAGAAAAAGAGCGCAAAAAATTAGAACGTCAACGTACTCGAAAAATTGAGGAGCTAGAACAAAACATTGTAGCATTTGAAGAAGAAATTGCTACGTTAGAAGATCAACTTTGCTTACCAGAAATATATGCAGATTATGAAAAGGCTAGTGAAATTACAACAAAAAAACAAACACTACAAGAGCAACTCGATGCTTGTATGGCAGAATGGGAAGAATTACATTTATAAGAGTATGAATAAGGAGGATGTCTCATAAGTCGGGATTTTTGACTATGTGACATCCTTTTTGTTTTCTAGAGCGAAGCAACATCATCGTACATGAACATTTTTTGAATATGTCCATCGTAACTGGAACTATATCAACGATTCGACACCAAGTATCGATTTACCGACAAAGTTTGACACCTGTACCAATTCGCAAATTAAAAGAAGATTATCTCGAAATATCTTTCAGATATTCACCATTATTTTATTTCCCGAAAAAGGATATATTCAAAGGTCAGACTTCTTTTGATTTATCCACAACGTTATACACATATCCACCTTTAATATATAAACAAAGAAATAACTTTTCCACATTATCCACAATAACTAAAAAAGTTATTAACATTTTATATACACAGTAAAAGCCACATTATCAACAGATAATATGGCTTTTATCCACAAGCTGTGGTTAATTTTGTGTATAACTATGCTTCAATATCTAATCCTGGATTTGCATTTAAAGCTAATGTAGCACGTTTTCCTTGTTCATATGCAATCGTACCTGCCGCTGCAATCATCGCTGCATTATCTGTGCATAAAGATAGCGGAGGAATAATTAGCTCAATATTTTCTTTTGGCGCAAATTCTGCCTCCAAACGTGTGCGAAGTCCTTTATTCGCAGCAACTCCACCAGCGAGAAGCAGTTGTTTTACGTTATACGCTTCTGCTGCACGAGATGCTTTCGTTACCAGCACATCTATTACACTCTCTTGGAAACTTGCTGCTAAATCTTCCGGTGCAATTTCGATTCCTCGTTGTTTTGCGTTATGCACAGTGTTGATAACTGCTGATTTCAATCCACTAAAGCTGAAATCATACGAATCCGGTTCTAGCCATGCACGAGGCAAATCGATTGTTGGTTCTCCTTCGTGTGCAAGGCGATCAATATGAGGCCCCCCTGGATATGGCATGGATAACGTACGAGCTACTTTATCATATGCCTCTCCAGCTGCATCATCTCTTGTTTCACCAATTACTTCAAATGAACCATGCTCTTTCATATACACAAGCTCTGTATGTCCACCAGATACAACAAGTGATAGTAGTGGGAACTGAACTTCTTTTACTAAACGGTTTGCGTAAATGTGACCAGCGATATGATGAACACCAACTAGAGGAATATCATGTGCAAAAGCTACTGCTTTCGCTGCATTTACCCCTATTAAAAGCGCTCCTACCAAACCAGGCCCTTCTGTTACAGCAATTGCATCAATATCATCAAATGTGATATTTGCTTCTTTTAATGCTTCTTCTAACACAACTGTAATTTCTTCTACATGATGACGGGATGCAATCTCTGGTACAACTCCGCCAAAACGTTTATGACTTTCAATTTGTGATGCAACAACATTCGCAATAATTTCCGTTCCATTTTTAACAACTGCTACTGCTGTTTCATCACAACTTGTTTCAATACCAAGTATAATCGTATTTTTTTCCATTATATATTCACCCACATTACGAGACCATCTTCCTGATTGTCTGCATAGTATCGTTTACGAATTCCACCATTTTGAAATCCGTATTTTCTGTATAACTGTTTTGCTATTTCATTTGATACACGTACTTCAAGTGTCATCGTTTTTACTCCTAGAGCTTTCGCTTCGGAAATAACTTCTTTCAATAAAGCATCTCCTAGCTTCTGACCTCTGTATTCTGGTAAAATAGCTATATTTGTTATATGTGATTCATCAATAATTATCCACAATCCACAATACCCAATTACACGCCCATCTTTTTCTAGCACAACATAATGTGCATGTTCATTCATCATTAACTCACGGTGAAAGGCATCTGCAGTCCAAGGAGTTGAAAAAGATGCTTCTTCAATAGCTACAATTTGAGCAATATCATCGAGTTCCATCTTTCTAAATATCATATCCATCTTCTGCAAGCTCCTACTTGTTTTGACTTTCTAACCACTTTGTTTCAGCTTCAGCTAAACGAAGATAACTAGGAACAAATGAGTGTACATCTTGTTCTTCTTTTTGTAATCCTAAGAATGCTAATTCACTTGGCCTTGGGTTATTTTTAGTGAAAGGAGCAAATACAGCTTGATTGCCTAGATGTTCAATAATTGTTTCTTTGTGCAATTTAACATCGTTACCAATAAATAAAACAGGCTTTCCTTTATCTTTTAACATTTGCAACCAGTCTACAATAAGGATGATTCGGTCTTCTTCTATAGAAGTTAAATTCTCTCCTTCATATGTATATAAGCCAGTATAAATCTGTCCACGTCTTCCGTCGAATAAAGGACAGATTAGGCCATTAAAATTAGCACCATTTGCAGCTACTACTTCTAAACTTGATACACCTACAATTGGTATTTGAAGTGACCAAGCTAATGTTTTTGCAGCTGTCACGCCTATGCGAACACCTGTATACGATCCTGGTCCAGCTGCTACAACAATTTTAGTTAATTCTTTCGGCTTTACACCGCACTCTTTTAACAGTTGTTCTACAGCTGGCATAAGACGTACAGAATGGTTTTTTGTTAAATTCGTAATGATTTCCCCAATTACATTTCCTTCCTCAATAAGGGATACGCCCATTACGTAATTTGAAGTATCAATTGCTAGTACTTTCATCTTGTAATAGCTCCTCACATAATCTAATATATCGGTCTCCAATTGGCTCGAGCACAATTTTTCTTGTGTCATCTCCAGCATGGAATAAACTAATTTGTAACTTTTCATTTGGTAAATATGCTTCTATTAAATGAGCCCATTCTACTACCGTAATTCCTCCACCGTAAAAATACTCATCAAAACCTAAGTCTTCTTCACTTTCTGCTAAGCGATACACGTCCATATGATATAGCGGTAATCTCCCCTTATATTCTTTAATGATATTAAAGGTAGGACTATTTACAACTCTTTTCACTCCAAGACCTTTTGCTAGTCCTTTTGTAAAAGTCGTCTTACCAGCCCCCAGATCCCCTTCTAAAATAATTACATCTTGTGCCCGGGCAAGTTCACCTAGTTTTTCTGATAATCTTTGTGTTTCCTCAGAAGATTTTGTTGTTATTTCATATTTACTCACAGACTTCACCTACTTTACTCACAATGTTCTCTGCTCTTTATTATACAGGTTTTGAATATATAAAAAAGTCCTTAGGAGTTTTCCTAAGGATAGTTTGACTGTCTTTATTAGTTTTTTGTTAAAACAAATAAAAAAATACGAAACAACATGTTTCGTTCTTTTCTTTATATAAAATGGCGGTCCCGACCGGGGTCGAACCGGCGATCTCCTGCGTGACAGGCAGGCATGTTAACCACTACACCACGGGACCATTTGGTTGCGGGGACAGGATTTGAACCTGCGACCTTCGGGTTATGAGCCCGACGAGCTACCGTGCTGCTCCACCCCGCGATGATATAAATAGCTTGGCGACGTCCTACTCTCACAGGGACAAGGTCCCAACTACCATCGGCGCTAGAGAGCTTAACTTCCGTGTTCGGTATGGGAACGGGTGTGACCTCTCTGCCATCATTCCCAGACTTTTATCATTTTAAACATTTCTTTCGAAATGTCAAGAAGAAAAATATATATTCCTTCAAAACTAGATAACATTGCTACATATTATATGGTTAAGTCCTCGATCTATTAGTATTCGTCAGCTCCACATGTCACCATGCTTCCACCTCGAACCTATCAACCTGATCATCTTTCAGGGATCTTACTAGCTTACGCTATGGGAAATCTCATCTTGAGGGGGGCTTCATGCTTAGATGCTTTCAGCACTTATCCCTTCCGCACATAGCTACCCAGCTATGCCCTTGGCAGAACAACTGGTACACCAGCGGTGCGTCCATCCCGGTCCTCTCGTACTAAGGACAGCTCCTCTCAAATTTCCTACGCCCACGACGGATAGGGACCGAACTGTCTCACGACGTTCTGAACCCAGCTCGCGTACCGCTTTAATGGGCGAACAGCCCAACCCTTGGGACCGACTACAGCCCCAGGATGCGATGAGCCGACATCGAGGTGCCAAACCTCCCCGTCGATGTGGACTCTTGGGGGAGATAAGCCTGTTATCCCCGGGGTAGCTTTTATCCGTTGAGCGATGGCCCTTCCATGCGGAACCACCGGATCACTAAGCCCGACTTTCGTCCCTGCTCGACTTGTAGGTCTCGCAGTCAAGCTCCCTTATGCCTTTGCACTCTACGAATGATTTCCAACCATTCTGAGGGAACCTTTGGGCGCCTCCGTTACACTTTAGGAGGCGACCGCCCCAGTCAAACTGCCCACCTGACACTGTCTCCCGGGTCGATAAGACCCGTAGGTTAGAATTTCAATACAGTCAGGGCGGTATCCCACCAGCGCCTCCACCGAAGCTAGCGCTCCGGTTTCAATGGCTCCCGCCTATCCTGTACAAACTGTACCAAAATTCAATATCAGGCTACAGTAAAGCTCCACGGGGTCTTTCCGTCCTGTCGCGGGTAACCTGCATCTTCACAGGTACTATAATTTCACCGAGTCTCTGGTTGAGACAGTGCCCAAATCGTTACACCTTTCGTGCGGGTCGGAACTTACCCGACAAGGAATTTCGCTACCTTAGGACCGTTATAGTTACGGCCGCCGTTTACTGGGGCTTCAGTTCAGAGCTTCGCTTACGCTAACCCCTCTCCTTAACCTTCCAGCACCGGGCAGGTGTCACCCCCTATACTTCGCCTTACGGCTTCGCAGAGAGCTGTGTTTTTGCTAAACAGTCGCTTGGGCCTATTCACTGCGGCTTTCCGTTAAGAAAGCACCCCTTCTCCCGAAGTTACGGGGTCATTTTGCCGAGTTCCTTAACCAGAGTTCTCTCGCACACCTTAGGATTCTCTCCTCGC
>NZ_CP013274.1:135000-232500 GCF_001455345.1 Bacillus thuringiensis | reverse complement strand
CCAACTTCTTTTAACAGTTCACGAAAATCCCTATCTCGGTGCTTATACCCTCTTCCTGTAATATGTAAGTGATAATGACAAAGTTCATGTTTAACAATCCCGACTAATTCTTCTTCCCCATACATTTCGTAATATTGATAATTCAGTTCAATATTGTGCGTATTCAATAGATAACGTCCACCAGTTGTACGCAACCTACTATTAAACATTGCCTTATGTAAAAACGGCATTCCGAAGTATTGTAGCGATACTTCTTCCACTAGCCGCTGTATTTCTTGCTCATCCATTTTCATTCCTCCTAAACAAAAAAATATTTTTACACTTTTCTTCTCTCTTATACATATATTAAATAGTACATATACCCATCCTCATTCAAGAAGCGTGGTTTCTAAAAACATAGCAGAAATAGAAATCCACTCACCAACCTCTCATTAATAGTACCTTACATTTATGAGAGTAGGATTAAACAAGGAGGGATTCCTATGCCTACGTGGCTAAAAAAACAAATGCAACGCGCATATTTTGAAAAAAACCGGTATCAAATTAAATTACTAAATGAATGCTGGTTTTATTATAGCAAAATACATCAAAGCTCATAATCCATTACACTTTCTACTCCATAAAAAAAGAGCAGTTTTATCTGCTCTCTTCTCTTATTATTCAATCGGCAACATGGATAATGCGACACGACCTTTTTTCGTATCAATATCATCTACCCATACCTTTACAATTTGTCCGACAGATACAATATCTAACGGATGCTTCACATACTGTGTGCTTAGTTTAGAAATATGCACTAAACCATCTTGCTTTACACCAACATCAACAAAAGCACCAAAATCAACAACGTTACGAACCGTTCCTTCCAGCTCCATACCACGTTTTAAATCTTCTAATTTCAAAATCCCTTTTTTCAGAAGTGGTTTAGGCAACTCATCCCTCATGTCTCGCTCTGGACTAATAAGTGCATCTATAATATCGACTAATGTCGGTTCCCCAATCCCCGTTTCTTGGGACAACTTAGAAATCTCTACTTCTTCTAAGCTCTTTTGTAACTGTGGTTGCCCTACGTCATCCTTTGATAGTCCTAGACTCTTCAATAACAATTCAACATTTTTATATTGTTCTGGATGAATCCCCGTTCGGTCTAACGAATTTGCCCCTTCTAATATACGTAAGAAACCTACACATTGTTCATATGTCTTCGCACCTAGACGAGGTATTTTCTTTAAGTCTGTTCGTTTTGTAAATTTCCCCTCTTCTTCGCGCTTTGCCACAATATTTTTCGCAACAGTTTTCGATAAACCTGAAACATATTGCAATAACGCAACTGAAGCTGTATTTACATTCACACCGACTTGGTTAACTGCCGTCTCTACTACAAATGTTAATGATTCATTCAACCTCTTTTGAGATACATCATGTTGGTATTGTCCAACCCCAACTGATTTAGGATCAATTTTCACAAGTTCAGCAAGTGGATCTTGCAGACGCCTTCCAATAGAAACAGCACTTCTTTCTTCAACCTGTAAATTCGGAAATTCCTCACGAGCTAAATCCGAAGCTGAATATACACTCGCACCAGCTTCGTTCACAATAATATAGAAGACTTCTCGTTTCACATTTTGTAATACATCAACTATAAATTCTTCCGTTTCTCTAGAAGCTGTACCATTCCCAATTGCAATCATTTCAACTTGATATTTATCTATAATAGAAAGAACTTTCGTTTTTGCATCTTCATATTTACGAACTGGTGGATGCGGATAAATAACATCAATATATAGAACTTTCCCCGTGTCATCCACTGCAGCTAACTTACAACCTGTTCTATATGCAGGGTCTACAGCTAACACTACTTTCCCTTTCATAGGAGGTTGTAATAATAAGTTACGCAAATTCTCAGAGAAAATATGTATCGCTTGTTCCTCAGCTGTTTCTGTTAATTCTTTTCGGATTTCTCTTTCAATAGAGGATTGAATTAATCGCTTATAGCCATCTTCAATCGCTAACTGTACATGATGTGCACTTTTAGAATCGTTATCACGAATGACCTTCTTATATAAGAACGTTACTATCTCATCTACTGGCGGAACAACAGAAACTCTTAATATATCTTCTTTCTCACCACGATTCATCGCTAATACACGATGTGGCACTACTTTCTGTAAAGGCTCTTCATAGCTGTAATACATTTCATATATATTCTTTTCATCTTTCTCTTTATCTTTTACAGATGAAGACATAATTCCTTTTCGGAAAGTTGTATTGCGAATCCAACTACGATATGCCGCTTCATCCGAAACAATTTCTGCAATAATGTCTTGGGCACCTTGTAATGCTTCTTCTACAGATTGCACTTCTTTCTCTGCATTAATAAACTCCATTGCCTTCTGATTTGGATCTTCTTTCTTATATAACAATAACCATTCAGCTAATGGCTCTAATCCCTTTTCTTTTGCAATCGTTGCTTTCGTTCTTCTTTTCTCTTTATATGGACGATATAAATCTTCTACTTCTTGCAACTTTGTAGCTTTCACAATTTGCTGACGTAATTCTCCTGTCAGTTTCCCCTTCTCATCAATAAGACGCAGAACCTCTTCTTTCCTATCTTCAAGCTGCATCATATATTGCCATCTCTCTAAAATTGTACGAATTTGCACTTCATCTAAAGAGCCTGTCCATTCTTTTCGGTAACGAGCAATAAATGGAACTGTGTTACCTTCTTCTGTTAATTGAATAACATGACGAACTTGCTTTTCGGTAAAGCCTAATTCCTTCACTAACATTTTCATTAACGCTTGTCGATTATCTACCATTTCCATATACAACCGTAACCTCCTCTATAATAAAAAAAGTTGCCCTTCAAAGAGAGCAACTTAAACTGCCGATTTAAAAATCTATTAGTCCTAAACTAATTTGTAGCGCTTCATCTACACGAATCATCATCACTTCATCTAAGTGAGTGATTTTGTCCGTTAAGCGCTGCTTATCGATTGTTCGAATCTGCTCAAGTAAAATAACAGAATCTCTCTCAAAACCGTACTTTTTCGCATCAATTTCCACATGAGTGGGTAATTTCGCTTTTTGAATCTGTGCAGTAATAGCCGCTACAATCACCGTTGGACTAAAACGATTTCCGATGTCATTTTGAATGACAAGAACCGGACGAACGCCTCCTTGCTCAGAACCAACAACTGGGGAAAGGTCTGCAAAATACACGTCGCCGCGTTTTACAATCAAAATATTACCCCCCGCTAACTAAGCGTTCTACTGTATGAGCTGCTTCATACTCTGCTAAGAAAGCTTCAGATGCAATACCAAGATTAATTTTTCCCATTTCAATGTACCCACGTCGCATTGATTCATGTTGGTAGCGTTTCTTCGTCTTATGTTGACGCAATAACAGTTGTGTTGCCTGGCAAATTAGTTCATGGCGATTCTTATTCTCTTGTTTTCCAATTCCGTCCAATTCCGTTACCATTTGCTTTGGCAACCGAACCACGATTTCAGTAGTTACACTTGATTCGGACACAAAAATACACCTCCACCGTCAACTACACACCCAAATATATATATGACACCTATTGTAATAATACCATTGTATGGAGCCTGTTGCAAAGACTTCCTTATTCCTTGCTTATGTTTTCCAATTCACAAACAAAACATTCATATTCTTTTATTTTTTATCTCATTACAAATAAGAAACGGAAGAGTTTCTTATTAAAATTCACGTTACATTATGTTAAAAGTAATGATAAGTAAAAAGCTTCTCGTCAAAAAATGAACTTATTCTTAACCAATGAACAGTCCTCTCAAATGACAAGAAGCAAATCATACTACCGTCTATATATTGTTCAAATAATTGATTACTTCTACAACCTTACCGTGCCGTATAAATATTCTCGGCACCCGGAAGCTTATCGTTGCAATAATTTCATAATTAATAGTCCCGGAATATTCAGCAACCTCAGTAGCACTAATATACTCATCACCTTGTCTTCCAATGAGTGTAACTTTCGTACCAAGCGGCACTTCACAAGGAAGGTGTATCATGAATTGATCCATTGTTACTCGACCTACAATCGGTACCCTTTTACCATTTACAAGCACTTCAAATCCTTGTAATCTTCTAAGCCACCCATCTGCATATCCAATTGCAACGGTTGCAATCCATTCTTCGGTTTTCGTTCGGTACGTGACGTTATAACTAATCCCATCCCCTTTAATCACCTGTTTAATATGAGCAACCTTCGTATGCAGTGATAACGCTGGTTCTAATTTAAACGGTAAAAAGGGGCGTATTTCTACAGACGGGGATAACCCATACATCGCAATGCCAATTCGTACTGCATTAAATGTAATTCCTTGAAAACGTAGCGTTGCAGCACTATTAGCTGTATGGACAAACTTAGGATCCACTCCGAATTCTTTCAACCAACTTAACTGCTGCAAAAACGTGTTATATTGCTTATCAAAGTAAGAAGTCTCCACCTCATCTGCTGTTGCAAAATGCGTATAAACTCCTTCTAATTCTAAGAATAGTGCACCTTCTAAGCTCTTTAAAAATCCTTTTAATTCTTTGCGTTCGCGTATTCCAATTCTCCCCATACCACTATCGAAATTAATATGGTATTTCATCGTAGACGAACCATCCCAAAGCTTGATCGCTTCATCCACCCATTCTTTTTGATAAACAGTTAATGCTACATCATTTTCAGCAGCTACATTGACATCACGAGGGGGGGAAGGACCTAACACTAAAATTGGTACAGTAATACCAGCCCTTCGAAGCACTAAAGCTTCATCTAAAAAGGCAACCGCTAACCTTGTCGCCCCTGCTTCTAATGCCGTTTTTGCTACCGGTACATAATCGTGTCCATATGCATTAGCTTTAACTACAGCAAAAATCTCTACATCACTTGGAATGAAATTTTTAATGTGTGTAATATTGTTATAGATCGCATCTAAATCCACTTCCACCCAAGTGTCACGGTAAAATGGTGCTTCTTCCATAAATACACTTCCTTATACACGATATGCGAAGCTTATTCTTTTATATGCTTCTTTTATGAAATCCACCCTTCAAACTAAGAAAAGACGTGGTGCACATATATCACCACGTCTAAGAAGTTTACTTCACCTGCTTCTCTGTAACTGAACGAGCAACCATTAATAGCTCCTTCGGCTCTAAACCTTTAGACACGAGCATATATTCTACTCCGTTATGCGACCACGTTAAAGAGTCTTTCGTCAACGCTCCAATAGTGAATCCAAGATCAACCAATTCTCCGCTTACACTTATCGCTGACGAAGCCTCTGCAATTTTTGCCTTTTCTTGTATTAAAGTAAAGGATTTCTTACTTCCAGTGTATGTGAGTATCGCACGCTTGCCACTGTCTGTCTTCAACTCTTTTTCGTCTTTCAAAGTCATACCTTGCGGCGTATCACGTGGATACAAAATAGCAAATGGTTTGTCTTCTTTTGCCGTTGTTTGAACATCTACTTGCGCTCTAGACATATTTTGTTTCGTATCAAATGCACCTTTATCAAATTTCGCATCGAATTTAACTTTAGAGAAATCTACCTTCACTAGAACATTTTGATCATTATCCATTAACTTCACTGAAACTGGTGTTAAATCACTTTTCTTCAATGTAATCTCTTGTCTCGGCAACATGTTTTGATGCTGATAGTTTGTTTTTGTTTTAAAAATATAATACTTATCTGTTTTTTCAAAAGTAAGGTTTTTCTTATCCTGCAAAATATCTCTCACAAGGGATTCATATAAATAAGCCTGGCTACTATTTTGTGGCCAATCACTTTGGAAACGGAAACTCTTATTAAGCGCTGGCGTTAATACAAATACACCTTCTTCATTTCTTAAAATAATTTGGCTCTGATCCTTTTTCGCATTCTGCAAATTCACACGATAAAATGAAGGTTCCTTATGCCATATTTCTACCTTATACTCCTGAGGCTCATTCCCTGTTTTAATAGATAATTTTGCTTCAGCTTGATAACTTTTCATCCCTTTTACTTTCGCCTCTAAATCTCTCACAACATCATCTTGTTTCTTTTCCATACAACCGGCCAACACAAAAACGGTTAATAAACCGACAAGAACTAAAAACAGACGCCTTTTCATCACTTCAGCCCCTTTGCCCCTATAAATGAATGGAAGATGTGCCTTCCTTATCGCTACCTCAAATATATGAGACAAAGATATAAAATATGCAGACTAGCGTGACGAGCTTTCTAAAACAACTTGAGCAACAGCAAATTCCTTACTATGACTAATTGATAAATGAACAATATGCTCTGTACTTGTAATAAGGATCGGTTTACCTCTACCATCATTTTTTACCTCGATATCTAAAAAACTCACTTCTTTCCCAATGCCAGTTCCTACCGCCTTTGAATACGCCTCTTTCGCTGCAAATCTTCCAGCCACAAACTCCGTAAGGCGACTTCCCTTCAGCTCCTTAGCGACATTCCGCTCACTTTCAGTTAAAATACGTTCCATAAATTTCAGCTTTCCATCTATCATTTTTTCAATTCGATTTAATTCAATAATATCGATTCCAATCCCTACAATCATTTCAAAATCCCCTTCTTCTATTTAACTTTCTTTTTTCATATTGTAAGAATAACAGAGAATCTTTCTGATGCAAAAGGAGTGATACTCACCCATGCTAATACCATCCGCCCGCATTTTCTTACAACCAATTGTCATCGCTTTACTTCTTATACAATTAATCATGATTATGTTAGCCGATTTTTCCCTCTTTCCTATGGCAGCCTATAATGAATATATCGCTAAAGGAGAATGGTGGCGTCTCATAACTTCTCTGCTTGTACATGTAGACTTACAACATTTTCTTGCTAATAGTATTTGTTTATTCGTGCTTGGCTCTTCTATTGAAAAACAACTTGGGCACTTTTCTTTCATCATTATTTTTTTCCTTTCCGGTATTCTCGGAAATATTTCTACTTATCTTATTATGCCTCTTGAATATATTCATGCAGGGGCATCTGGTGGTATTTTCGGATTGCTAGGTGCACAATTATTTCTAATGTATAGTCGTTATCGTTCTTCCAATCCGAGAGACATTGCTATTTTTTCAATCATGATATGTATATTACTACTATTCACTTTCTTCAATCCCTCTGCTAATCCTATCAGCCATTTAACAGGATTGATCATTGGTGGTATTTGCACTCCTTTATTAATAAAGTGAAACTTTAATCAGTAGGGGTTTTGTCCATCCCCCACTGATTATTAGCCCACACCAATCGGGCTTTTACGGGCAGTTGATCTCCCACCTCCCCTTCGTATTCACCAAATTTTGAGGTAGGAGTCTTACTGCCCGTTAATGCGGGGCAAAAAACTCGATGGTGCAGAGCTTATTTAATATAGAAGCTCGCACCATCGACAATTTCCACATCTGTTTGTTTACTTAAATCTCTCATGAGCTGAAATAAAGACTCATCCTTCTTCTTCGCCTCAATCATACAATCAATTTGCGGAACACTTCCCTTTATCTTTTTTAAAAAAGATAAAAAAGTATCTACATCAATAAAGTCTGCATGCGCTCTCGGGTCTTTTCCCTCTCTAGGACTAGAAATGTGCATTTTCACTGGTAACAAAGACGATTCCCATGTATGTACAACACGCGCCCAATCTTCATGCCAATCTTCTTGATTATTATTCATCATATGGTGATGCAAATCAAACACGACTGGAATATCTAACTTCTCACCTAAATACAATGTTTCTTCTAAAGAAAAGGTCGTGTCATCATTTTCTAATATGACCATCTCTTGAATACCTCTCGGAACACTCGACCAATTTTCTATAAAGCGTTCTAATGCAAGTTCCTTATCTTTATAACCTCCACCCACATGTAATACACACCTCTGTTTATGTTCAATCCCCATACCTTTTAATAATTTTTTATGCATCTGCAATGTCTTTACGGATTGTTTAAAAATACTCTCTTCAGGTGAATTCAGTACAACAAAATGATCTGGATGAAAATCAATTCGCATGTTCATACGGATTGCGTATTCACCTAGTACTTTTAAATTTTCTTTCAACGGACGAATGTAGTTCCACTCTACCAACTCTTCATGATTCGCTAAGGGGATAAGTTTGGAGCTTAGCCGAAAGAAAGATATATCATGCCCTTTATTATGCTTTAACAACCTTAAGCAATTTTCCAAATTCGAATTAGCAATTCTTTCAAGTTTACGAATCGCAGCCTCTCGATCATCAATTTTTTGAAATTGCGCAAATGTCATCGTTTGAGATGGAGATGCATTCTTTAAATGTACACTCATCGCGACATAACCAAGTCTTACAAGCATGTAACACCTCTTTTCTACACAAGTTATTATGTAGTATGTACAATTAGAGAAATAAAAAAAGAGAATGCCGGTAAAGGGCATTCTCTTTTTTATTAAGCTTGTGGACGGCTATGATGTTTTCTTTCGCCGCGTCCATTTGAAGATCCAGGGCGACCTTGACCTTCACCTTTACGACCACGGCTACCGCCATCACGATTACGATCACGGTTACGGCCATCGCCACCACCGCGTCCATCACGATTGCGATCACGGTTACGACCATCGCCACCGCCGCGTCCGTCACGACTACGATTACGGTTACCATCACGGTATCCGCCTCCGTTACCACCGCGTTTTTTAGAACCGCCACCTCTTGAAACAACTGGTGGTTCTGATGTTAAAGCGATTGGAGTTGTATCCGGCTCTTTAGTCATCATTTTTAGCGCAGCAGCTACTACTGTTACAGAGTCGTTCTCTTCTAACATTTCTTCTGCAATACGCTTGTAGTATGCTAAGTTTTCATTTTGGATTGTGCTTTGAAGTTTTTCAGCGATTAAACGTTGTTGACCTTCTAATGCCTCGTCAAGTGTCGGTGCTTCCATACGGTCAACTTTACGTTTTGTTGTACGCTCGATATTTTTTAATTGTCCTGATTCACGCGGTGTTACAAATAACATTGCAATACCTTTTTTACCTGCACGGCCAGTACGACCGATACGGTGAACGTATGATTCTGGATCTTGTGGGATATCGAAGTTATATACGTGTGTTACGCCTGAAATATCAAGACCACGTGCAGCAACGTCTGTTGCAACAAGAACTTCAATAGCACCTTCTTTAAATTTACGTAATACAGACATACGTTTCGCCTGTGTTAAGTCACCATGAATACCTTCTGCTGCATAACCACGTAAATTTAATGCTTCTGATAATTCATCAACACGACGCTTTGTACGACCGAATACGATTGCAAGCTCTGGAGATTGAATATCTAGTAAGCGTGTTAACACGTCAAACTTTTTCTTTTCTTGCACTTCTAAATAGAACTGCTGAATGTTTGGCATTGTTACTTCTTTTGCTTTTACTTTAATGTGTTGAGGCTCAGTCATGAAACGCTCAGCAATACGACGGATTGGATCTGGCATTGTCGCTGAGAATAATAATGTTTGATGTGTTTCTGGCACATCTGTTAAAATCGCTTCAATATCTTCAATGAAGCCCATGTTTAACATTTCATCCGCTTCATCAAGAACAACAGTCTCAACGTTTTGTAAACGAAGTGTTTTACGGTTAATATGATCTAAAATACGACCCGGCGTACCAACAATAATGTGTGGGTGTTTTTTTAGAGCACGAATTTGGCGGTTAATATCTTGACCACCATAAATTGGTAGAATACGAACACGTTTATGTTTACCAATTTTGTATAGCTCTTCTCCAACTTGAATTGCTAATTCACGCGTTGGCGCGATAACAATACCTTGAACTGCTTCTTTATTTGTATCCACTTTATCTAATAGTGGTAATCCGAATGCTGCTGTTTTCCCTGTACCTGTTTGTGCTTGCCCAATAATATCTTTACCTTGCAATGCATGTGGAATTGTTTCAGCTTGAATCGGCGTAGCCTCTTCAAAGCCCATACTTTCAACAGATTGCAGTAAAGACTCACTTAATCCTAATTCTCGAAATGTTGTCAATGTTACTTCTCCTTTTCTATCCTATACTTATCATTTAAAAAAAGGCGTTTTCCGAATTTGCGGAAAAGCCCTTTTCCTGAATGCTCACGTATATAAACGGGCGTATATTCTTCGCGAAAATACTTCTAAACGTTATTACACTTTATCAATTATAAGTTTTGTATGTGTAAAAAGCAAACCCAACTGTTACCTTATTTTCATATTCAGAGTTTTTTTCTCCACTTTTATTTTTTTATATTTACTGTAAGCGCTTATTATAAGTTTCTTCTATTTTCGTAGCTATCATCCCTGTTTATATACACCAATTATTTCAACATCGTAATTACTTCTTCTAATTTCATACCACGAGATGCTTTTACTAATACAACATCTTTCGCATCGACTACGGCTTGCAACTCTTTTACTAACTCTTCTTTATTATCATACGCCTTTACACGTTCATTAGGGAAATTAATTTTCGCTCCTTCAGCAATTTGAGCCCCTAATTTACCATATGTGAATACGTGTGAAACCTTTGCTGGATCGATTAATTTACCTACTTCATAATGAAACTGTACTTCTTGATCTCCAAGCTCTAACATATCACCTAGCACGACAATTTTTTTAGCAAATCCATCTAAACCATTCATTAGGTGGAATGCTGCTTCCATGGCTGTCGGGCTTGCATTGTAAGCATCATTGATAATTGTTAATCCACTATCTGTTTTTACAATTTCCATACGCATGCCTGTCATTTGAAGTGTGACTAAGCCTTGTTTCATTTCTTCCCACGTTACACCAAAATGTTTCGCAATTGCCATTGAAGCAAGTGTGTTATACACATTATGTTTTCCTAACACTGGTAAGTAGAATGAAGTATTTTCGTCTCTATTCATCTTAAAATGGGTTCCCGTCGCCTGTAATGTTACAGTTGTTGGATAATAATCATTTGCTCTAGCATCACCAAACGTAACTGTTTCAGCTATTAAATTCATTTCAGGAACACGATTTGTCAATAATGGCTCATCTCCGTTATATACGAACACTCCACCTTCTTGTAATCCTGTCACAATTTCTAATTTTGCTTCAGCAATCGCCTCACGAGAGCCTAAGTCCATTAAGTGTGCCTCACCAATGTTTGTAATGATAGCTGCATTTGGACGAGCTAACTTAGATAAGAATTCAATTTCACCTCGGCTTGACATACCCATTTCTAATACAGCTACTTCTGTATTTTCTTCTAAGTTTAAAATAGTAAGAGGTAACCCGATATGGTTATTGAAGTTTCCTTCTGTTTTTTGAACTTTGAATTTAGTTGCAAGAAGACTTGTTACAATATCTTTTGTAGATGTTTTACCGTTACTACCTGTCACACCAACAACTTTAACATCCAATTGATCGCGATAGCTTTTCGCTAACAATTGTAATGCCGATAGCGTGTCTTCTACAAGAATAACTGGAAGATTCTCAGGTGGATTTGCTACATCTTTCATCCACAATGTAGCAACAGCTCCATTTTCAACAGCTTTATCTACAAAAGCATGTCCATCGAAACGTTCACCTTGAATCGGAACATATAGGTTTCCTTTTTCAATTTTTCTCGTATCAATAGACACTCCTTGTATAGTAATTCCCTCATATTGCTCTGCTAATCCCGTACCATTTACCATCTGTTCTACTTGTTTTAACGTTCGATTTATCATAAAAACACTCCTTACATAGAGGAAGCACTATTCCTGCGAATAGTGCCTCCTCCTTTTTTGTTAGATTGTATATTTAATTTTTTGTTTTTCTTCGTGACGCTCAATTGCTAAACCGATTAGCTCTTCAATTAATTCCGGATACGGTAATCCAGTATGTTGCCATAGTAGAGGGAACATACTAAACGGCGTAAATCCTGGCATTGTATTTACTTCGTTAATATATACTTCTCCATCTTTCGTTAAGAAGAAATCAGCTCGTGTTAATCCAGCACCATCTAACGATTGGAACGCAATAATCGCATCTCGCTTAATAACATTAGACTCTTCTTCTGTCATTTCAGCTGGAATAATTAACGCTGTATCGCCATCAATATATTTCGACTTATAATCATAGAAGTCTTTTTTCGGTACGATTTCACCTACAACTGAACATTTCGGTTCATCATTACCTAGTACACCAACTTCTACTTCACGTCCAACAATATTCTCTTCTACAATAATTTTACGGTCAAATTGGAATGCCTCTTCAAATGCATTCTCAAGCTCTTCACGATTTTTACACTTATTAATACCAACACTTGAACCAAGGTTTGCTGGTTTTACGAAGCAAGGATATCCTAATACTTCTTCTACTTTTTCATATGCTGTTTCACAATCTTTTTCCCATGCGCTACGAATGAATGATGCATATTTTGCTTGTTTCAATCCAGCCTCTGCAAAGATGTTTTTCATAACAACTTTATCCATACCTGCAGCAGATGCTAGAACACCATTTCCTACATAAGGAATGTTCATTAATTCTAATAATCCTTGAACCGTTCCATCTTCACCATTCGGTCCATGTAGTAATGGGAATATAACGTCAATAGCATTTTCTTCAGAAGCTACAGATGGAATAATTTCTGTACTTAATGATAACGGAGAAATCGCATTTTCTGCACCGCTCATTTTTAGAACTTCAACATCTGTTACTTCACCTTCAATACGCTCACCGCGTACCCATTGACCTTGTTCTGTAATATAAATTGGATGAATCTCGAATTTATCTTGATTTAATGCTTTAATAGCAGCAAGAGCCGTTTGTAGCGAAACTTGATGCTCAGCTGATTTTCCACCGTATAATAAACCTAATTTAATTTTTGTCACTGAAATCACCCTAACCAATTGTTTTCATTTTTCTATTTTAGCACTTTTTATAAAAATAGGTAGTTCCTATTTGAAATAAAATGTAACTTCCACAAATAATTAAATGACACCACTTATTGGTTTTCTATACTTTTTCTACTTATCTTTTTTCATAAATATATAAAATTAAAACCCAATTTAGTTATGTACCTAAAATATGTAGAAATCCCCTTTTCGTGTATATCATCTACTCATTAAGAAGATTTTTTGGTCAGTGTGCCTTTTTGCCTTTGTTCAATGAGTCGATCTAAAGAAACATATACAACACCTGCAATTACACATCCTACAGCTAAAATTGTAAATAGAACGTGGCCAAGTAATCGATCTAGTAAAAAACCTCCAAGAAGTGGACCGAATGCACTTCCTGTAATCCACTGCAAACTTGCAGCTCCCATATAAGTCCCTCTCAAATTCTCAGGGGCCAAATTCGCTACAAACGTCATCTGTACAGGCGACATAATCATCTCACCTAACGTATATATGGCATACACAAACAGTAAAGTTATTAAAATAATTGTAGCATTTGTATCTAATCCTCCAAACCACTTCGGTAACCATCCTATAAAGAACAAACCAATCCCGAACAAACACGCACCATATAACATCGTCTTCCCGACTGGTTTATCTGCGGCCCATTTTGAAATTGGAAATTGGAATAGCACAACCAACAGTCCGTTTAGTGCCATTAAATAGGGATACGGATTGTTAATTCCAAAAATACCCCTCATTTCATTATCGAAATGCAACGGTAACATACCTTCCATTTGCGAAAATCCCATCGAAATAATGATACCCGCTAATAAATAAGTCATTAATGCCTTATCCCGCATTACAATTTTCCAAATTGCCCCGGATTCCTTCTCTTTATTCTCTTCTTTATTCATACCCTTTGGCATTGTCTCTTGAATAAGAACGAATACAAGTAATGCATAAAATAACATCGTAGACGAGGCAATAATAAACACAAGGTTCTTCGACAACACAACTACCGAAGCGCCCATTATCGGGCCAATTGCAGCACCTATATTGTGCCCCATTCGTAATAAACCATATGCTTCAGTTCTTTTTTCTGGCGTTGTTACATCCGCAACCATTGCTGATGCAGCTGGATGAAATAAAGAATTACTTAATCCTAAAAAAATAGATAAAATCGCATATGGAATAAATCCTTCTATAAATAGAAAACCGAGCATTAATAACGCATTACTCGCCATCGAAAATATCATAATTGGCTTTCTTCCATATATATCAGCAATTCTTCCTCCTATAATCGCTCCAAAGCTTGCAGCAATTGGAGAAAGCGCCATAATCACTCCGACCTGTAATAACGAATCTACCTTATCTTTTAAATATAATGCAAAAAAAGGCATCAACATCATCATCGCAATTCCATTTAACGTCTCTCCAATAAATCGAATCCATACGTTACGGTCCATCTCCCTTAACTCACGCCACGTATTCCTCATCATTTCACCCCTTTCGTTCACCAACAATTATCTTATAACTAATTCAGAAAAATGTAAATTTTCAAATAAAAAAATCCATTCTAACAGAATTAGAATGGATTTCCCTACTTATAGATTTGCTGCATCTTCTTCGTCTTTACTATTATTTAAAGCACTATGTTTACGGCTATATAAAAAGTAAACCGCAATACCAATAACCATCCATATCCCAAAACTAATCCAAGCCGTTCCGGATAATTGAAGCATTAAGTATAAACAAAAAATTACTGTTAACGCGGGTAAAAATGGTACAAGCGGCGCCTTAAATGCCCTCGGTAAGTCCGGATGAGTTCTTCTCATTACAATTACAGCAACAGCTACGAGTGCAAATGCTGACAATGTCCCCATATTTACAAGATGTGCTAATACATTTAAATCTATTAATCCTGAAATCAGTGCCGCAATAATTCCCGTTGTCCACGTATTTAAAAACGGTGTTTTAAATTTCGGGTGAACTTTAGCAAGACGTTTCGGTAATAATCCATCTCTACTCATTGCATACGAAACACGTACTTGCCCATACATCATAACTAGCATTACAGTTGTAATTCCGGTAATTGCTCCTACTGAAATTACTCCCGCTAAACCATCTTGTCCAATAAATTGAAGTGCAAAAGCAACTGGATCTGATATATTTAGCTGTCCGTATGGAACAATTCCTGTCAAAATAAGCGAAACAACGATATAAAGAACTGTACAAATTAATAACGATGCAATAATACCAATTGGTAAATCACGTTGTGGACGCTTCACTTCTTCTGCCGCTGTTGAAACTGCATCAAACCCTATGAATGCAAAGAACACTGTAGCAGCTCCAGCCATTACACCATCTAAACCAAACGGCATAAAAGGCGTCCAGTTTTCAGGTTTCACATAATTAAAACCAGCGAAGATAAAAATAAGAACAACCGCTATTTTAATAAATACCATAATATTATTTACACGTGCACTTTCACGAACACCTCTAGATAAAAGAACAGTCATCACTAAAATAATTAGAACCGCAGGTAAATCAATTATTCCACCCTTTCCTGTACCAGGGGCCGAGGAGAGAATGGTAGGAATATGGATTCCAAATCCCTTTAATAACGATTGGAAATAAGCGGACCAACCATTTGCCACAGCTGAGGTAGCAAGTAAATACTCAAGCATTAAGTCCCATCCAATTAAAAATGCGAATACTTCTCCCATCGTCGCATATGTATACGTATACACACTGCCTGAGACAGGAACTGAAGAAGCGAATTCAGCATAACAAAATGCAGCAAAGGCACAGGCTAACGCGGCTATCGCAAATGATAAGATAATAGCTGGTCCAGAATGTTTCGCCGCTACCACGCCCGTTAGAACAAAAATACCCGTCCCAACAATTGCCCCGATTCCAAGCATCGTTAAATCTAGCGCGCCCAATGTTCTTGCTAACGTCTTTTGCTTACTCTCTTGCATTAGCTTTGCAATAGGCTTCTTTTGAAAAATTTGCTTCATAGCATGCTCCTCCAAGTTTTAAATTTTCAGAAAATTTTTAATTCGCTTTTTTATTTTACTCATTGCACTTTCCCCAGTCAATGCTTTTGTCGAAATAAGTAGAAATCTTTCGGAACATACAATATCCTTATCGTTGTTTCTATATATCTTTCCGTATTTTTTTTTGGTATTATTATACATGTCGATTCCACAAAAGAGGCATGCTCACTTATTGAGCATGCCTCTTTTTACCTATTTCACAGTATGTGAACCTTCTTCAATCCAGCTATACATATATTTTTCATCTTCTGTTTCATGTGCTTGTTTTACAATACGAAGTGGACGGAATGTATCTATCATAACAGCTAATTCAAGCGTTTCTTTTTTCCCTATACTTCCCTCTGTTTTCCCAGGGTGCGGCCCATGAGGAATTCCGCTCGGATGAAGTGTAATAGAACCTTCTTCCACACCTTTCCGGCTCATAAAGTTTCCTTCTACATAGTACAGTACTTCATCACTATTCACGTTACTATGATAATATGGTGCCGGAATAGATTCTGGATGATAGTCGTATAAACGTGGTACGAAAGAACAAATAACGAAATTGTGACCTTCGAACGTTTGATGTACTGGAGGTGGCTGATGAATACGACCTGTGATTGGTTCAAAGTCCTCTACATTAAAGACCCACGGATATAAATAGCCATCCCAACCAACAACATCTAACGGATGGTGCCCTAAAACATGTTTATGCATATACCCTCGCGACTTTGTCATTACGACAAACTCACCTTTTTCATCATACGTCTCTAATTTTTCAGGACCACGAATATCTCTCTCACAAAACGGACTATGCTCTAACAATTGTCCATATTCATTACGATAGCGACGCGGTGTTGTAATTTGACTATTTGCTTCTACAACAAGAAACTTAGTCTCTCCTTCATCTGGAATAACACGATAAATCGTTCCAATTGGAATCGTTACATAATCACCTTTTCGATAGTGAATCGTTCCGAACATTGTTTCAATCTTCCCTGTTCCGTAATGAACAAATAACATTTCATCGCCATCACCATTACGGTAGAAATAGTCCATTTTTTCTGTTGGAGTCACTACTCCAATTAATAAATCCTCATTCCCAAGCATAAAGTTTCTTCCGCTTACTGCATCGCCAGTTTTTTTATTTTCTTTCGTGCGAAAATGCCGATGAGCAAGAGCTACATCTTCTTCATACTGCAACTGACAAGAATGAGATAATGCTGCATGACCTACTTCCGTTGGCATATAATGATGGTACAAAATAGATTGCGTACCCGAAAAACCTTTCGTTCCCATTACTTGTTCGCGATAGAGCGATCCATCCTTTTTACGGAATTGTACATGTCGTTTATGAGGTAGCTCCCCCATGTGACGATAAAACATGCCCATCACCTGCTTCCATTTCTTTTTTGACCGTATTACGTAATGTACCTAAACCAGTAATCGTAAGTTCTACAACATCTCCATCTTGCAGCCACTCTTCCGTGCCCAGTTCTAAAATACAACCTGTTCCTACTGTCCCAGAACCAATCACATCGCCTGGGTATAGCGTAACGTCTTTAGAAGCACGTTCAATCATTTCAGCAAATGTATAGTAAATATCTTGAAAGTTTCCTTTTGATAATAGCTTTCCATTTACATGAGCAGTCATCTCTAGTTCATAACGGTCACCGTTACGATAAACATCTAATTCCTCTTTCGTAACAAGGTGTGCTCCTAATGAAGTTGCAAAATCTTTTCCTTTTGCTGGACCGAGTCCTACCTTCATTTCTGCTGCTTGCAAGTCCCTTGCACTCCAGTCATTCATAATACAATAACCAAAAATGTATTCCTCTGCTTGCTCACGAGAAATATTTCTTCCTTCTTTCCCAATTACGCAAGCAATCTCTAACTCATAATCAAGTTTTTTAGATTTCTTCGGGCCAATTACAAAATCATCCGGACCAATTACAGCACGATGGTTCGTAAAATAAAAAACCGGGAAATCGTACCATTCAGGTACAACATCTAACCCTCTTCGGCCACGAGCCGTTTTTACATGCTGTTCAAACGCGTAAAAATCCCGAATACTACTCGGATTAGGAATTGCCGCCGCTAATTGTACTTCCTCTAAGGAATATAGCCCCTTTTCCGGATTCTTAATATTACGTAATACTTCTACATACTCATCCGCTTTCTCTAAAAAGGCGAACATAGAAGAAGGTAATTTCCCATCACTAGCAAGATTCATATCAATTACTTTGTCACCTTCAAGCCATCCAGCTCGCATTTCTTTCGAAGGAAGACGAAATGTAACAAATTTCATCACGATTCCTCCCTATGAAAATGAAATTTCCACCAGCAAAGGGACTTTTGCTGGTGGATACAAATCTTATAAGTTTCCGCGACGTTCCTGTTCTCTTTCAATTGATTCAAATAATGCTTTAAAGTTCCCTTCTCCAAATCCACGAGAACCTTTACGTTGAATGATTTCAATAAATAAAGTTGGACGATCTACAATTGGTTTCGTAAAGATTTGTAGTAAGTAGCCTTCATCATCGCGATCTACTAAAATCTTTAATTCTTTTAACCTATCAATTTCCTCATCAATTTTTCCAACTCGTGCACTTAACTCATCATAATAAGTATCTGGTGTATCTAAAAATTCCACACCATTTGCACGAAGCGCTTCTACTGTTTTAACAATGTCATTCGTTAATAAGGCAAGATGTTGTACACCCGCTCCATTGTAGAACTCTAAATATTCTTGAATTTGTGATTTTCTCTTTCCATCTGCTGGCTCGTTAATAGGGAACTTAATACGACTTCCATTTGTCATAACCTTCGACATTAATGCTGAATACTCTGTACTAATGTCATCATCATCAAAATGGATCATTTGTTTAAAGCCCATAACATTCTCGTAATAACTAACCCACTCTTCCATCTTTTCAACATTACCAACTACATGATCTACAGCAATTAAACCTGACTCTTCAAAAGGAATATTAAACTCGACCTTTTGGAATCCTGGCATAAATGTTCCTTTATAATTTTTACGCTCTACAAGCGTGTGAATTGTATCACCATACGTACCAATAACTGCTTTTTTCAATGTACCGTTCTCGTCTGTTAACTCTACAGGCGGAGCAATTGCGACGGCACCACGTTTCACTGCTTCCGAGTACGCTTTATCAACATCGTCAACAAGTAATGCCACATCTTTCACGCCATCACCATGAGTCTTTACAAACTCTGCGATACGATTTTCGCTACTTAAAGCTCCAGACACAACAAAACGCATATTTTTTTGCACAAGAACATAAGATACCTTCTCACGGTTACCAGTTTCTAATCCAGAGTAGGCTACAATTTTGAATCCGAATGCTCTCGCAAGGTAATAACTTGATTGCTTTGCATTTCCTACGTAAAATTCCAAATGGTCTACATCACGTACTGGAAAAAAGTCCTCCATTTGTGCAGCTAGCGTATCCATAGATTTTTGTTTCATAAAATCCTCATCCCCCTGTAAATAGATTAAATGGTTCATACTTAAAACCAACCGAAAACGCTTCCAACATTGATTAATAAAAATTAGTTAGCAAGCTAACAAATTCTGACCTTTAAAATTTTCTATCTTTTCCGTCAAATTCCTCTTTTTTTCTTACATATAAAATTCGACTTTTTTCTCTTTGAAATAAAGGGAGACTTTAATCAACGAAGGGTTCATCCCCGCTAATTATTAACCTTCACCAATTGAGCGTTTACGCGATAAAGGGAGACTATTAATGTTTTGGAGAGATATATAGGAGAAAACAAAAAAGACCCCAACATATTAACTACTTACTAATATGCTAGAGTCTTTATTTTTTTTGAATGATTGTATTTATTTGTCTCATACTAATACATTTGCAAGGAATAGAATAAATGATGTTAATACTACCGCTCCACCTAACGATCCTAATAAATCTGTTTTTGTTACTTGTAACACTTGTTCACTGTTCATATTCCTCATTCTCCTTTCATTTTGTAGGATTTAAAACTTCTATTACACTAATACACTTGATAGAAATACGATTAATGCTGTTAATACTACTGCTCCACTTGCTGATCCTACGAAGTCACCTTTTGTTACTTGTAATACTTGCTCTTTCATATTTTTCATTCTCCCTTCATTTGTTTTTTGTTACAAAACTTCTATTATACTAATACGCTTGATAGAAATACGATTAACGCTGTTAATACTACTGCTCCACTTGCTGATCCTACGAAGTCACCTTTTGTTACTTGTAATACTTGCTCTTTCATATTTTTCGTCCTCCTTTTTAATAAGTTATCTATATGTAATTTCTAAGAAATGTTTATTTCATAGTTTTTATGTTAGCGTTACATTAAATTTAATAACGTAACGTTTGTAACACTAATGTAACATAACTATTATTACGTTGCAATATAATTACATAAATTTTATTACACTTTTTTTACGTTTTTTTATAAACATCCTCAAAAACCTTGTTTTAATGCACTTTCTACTAAGTTCATGTTTGTAACATTCATGTAATATTACAGCCATATAACAAAACATACCCATACCTATCTCTACTTTTGTTACAAATTAAGATAAATCTTTCATTAAGAAGGTGGAATCTATCAAATTCTTACTGATAGTCCATACGAGATAAAATACAATCTTTCCAAGATAAGTTTATATGTTTCCTCTATATAACTATGTATAATAAAAACAAAGAGGTGGTCATTTTGAAATTAATCGCATTAGATATGGATGGTACACTACTATCATCTAATCTTGAAATCTCCAAAGAAAACCTACAAGCAATCCAAACTGCACAAAAAGCTGGTCATATTGTAATGATTTGTTCTGGTCGTGCGAAAGAGGATGCTTTAAAGCTATTGGAAGAATATAAATTATCTCTTCCAGTCGGAGCAAGCAATGGGGCTATTGTTTATGTGGATGGAAAAGTAATTAACTCGCGTTGTATACAAAACGACAAAGTGTACAAACTTGCAAAATTACTAGAATCTGAAGGTTTCCCATATAAGCTATATACAAATAGAGGAGTTTATTCTCCATATACATGGCAAGATCAAGTGATGCAAGCGTTCGAAGAAAATAAGCATGCGCTCGATGTTACATTAGAGGAACTTGAACGAATTACCGAAAAGCAAAAGAAATCGAACCTAATTACTGATTTCAAAAAAATAGAAGATGTTGTGAATAACCAAGAACTAGAAATATCTAAATTCTTCATTTTAACGTTTAATGCAGCGCATCGGGCACAGCTATTAAGTATGTTACAAGAAGACACTGATATTATGGTTACAGCATCTGCCCCTACTAATTTAGAAATTATGGATAAGAACGGGCATAAAGGGAATGGACTGAAACAAATGGCAGCCCACTTTAATATACCAATTGAAGATACAGTTGCTATCGGTGACAATTTTAACGATGTACCCATGTTAGAAGTAGCTGGTTTATCAGTTGCAATGGGAAATGCTGAAGAAGATGTAAAAAAACTATGTGATGTTGTAACATTAACAAACAATGAACATGGTGTTGCTCATGCAATCGAGCAATTTGTATTGAAACAAACTTCATCTAGTAAATGAAAAAAGGACTCTTTCAACCTCTGAAAGAGTCCTTCTCTTTTATACATGGTGACAAGCAACAAAGTGATCTCCACCAACATTACGAAATTCTGGTACTGTTTTTTTACAAACATCTGTTGCAAACGGGCATCGCGTATGAAAGCGACAACCCGAAGGTGGATTTGCTGGGCTTGGAATATCCCCTTCCAATATAATTCGCTCTCGCTTCACTGTTGGATCTGGTATTGGCACAGCCGATAACAATGCTTTTGTATACGGATGAAGTGGATTCGTAAATAACTCATCACGCGGTGCTGTCTCCACAATCGTACCTAAATACATAATTCCGATTTTCGTACATAAATGTTCGACTACACTTAAATCATGTGAAATGAATAAATAAGATAATCCCTTTTTCTCCTGTAACTCACTAAATAAATTAATGATCTGTGCTTGAATAGATACATCTAGTGCTGCCACAGGTTCGTCAGCTACAATAAATTCTGGGTTTAATACCATAGCTCTTGCGATAACAATACGCTGACGTTGTCCACCAGAAAACTCATGAGGGTACCGGTCAATATGGTATGGAGCTAAGCCACATAACTCTAATACTTCTGTCACCTTTTCACGCACATTTTCTTTCGTCGCTAATCCGTGGGCTAACATTGGCTCTCCAAGCGCTTCTCCAATTCTCATTCTCGGATTTAATGAGCTAAATGGATCTTGAAACACAAGCTGCATATTAGGACGGTTTTTTCTTAATTCCTCTTTTGATAAAGAATGAACATCGTGTCCTTTAAACTTCACTTCCCCCTCCGTTTTTTGGACGAGACGTAAAATGGTTTTTCCTATCGTCGTTTTTCCACTTCCTGATTCACCAACGAGACCGAACACTTCGCCTTTATTAATAGTAAAACTTACTCCATCAACTGCTTTTACATGTCCAACTGTTCTACTAAATATGCCGCCTTTAATCGGAAAATATGTTTTTAAGTTTTTTACTTCTAATAATGGTTCACTCATTGTTCCGCACGCTCCTCATATAACCAGCAAGCTACTTTATGATTCTCATCATGTACATTCAGATTTGGCGCTTCTTCTTTACATATTTCCATACAATGCTCACAACGACCGCTAAAGTAGCAAAACTCATCCAAACCAACTAAATTAGGAACTTGCCCTGGAATAGAATATAGTTTATCTATTCGTTTTCCCATCACTGGTTTTGATTTCAACAATCCTTTCGTGTACGGGTGTTTCGGATTTTGGAATATCTCTAGTACTGGTGCTTCTTCAATAACTTTCCCACCATACATAACGACAACGTAATCAGCCATTTCTGCTACAACGCCTAAATCATGTGTAATTAATAAAATTGATGTTTTAAATTCCTCTTTTATTTGCCTTAATAAGTCTAATATTTGGGCTTGAATCGTAACATCAAGAGCCGTTGTCGGCTCATCAGCAATTAATAACTTAGGATTACAACTAAGTGCAACAGCAATCATAATACGTTGTAACATCCCGCCGCTCAGTTCGTGCGGATAAGAATGGACGATTTCATCCGCACGAGCAATGCCGACTTTACGAATTAATTCAATTGCTTTCTTATACGCTTCATTTTTACTAAGTAATTCATGTTCCCTTAACGTTTCTACAATTTGCTCTCCTACAGTGAAGACCGGATTCAGCGATGTCATCGGTTCTTGGAAAATCATCGCAATATCATTACCTCGCAAACTACGAAGCTCCTTCTCTTTCATTCCTAAAAGACTTTTTCCTTCATATAAAATATCTCCACCTACTACTCTGCCGGATTCAGCAATAAGTCCCATAATAGATAAAGCTGTTACACTTTTCCCGCAACCCGATTCACCTACTACACAAACCGTTTCACCTTCTCGAACAGCAAAACTAACATGGTTTACAGCCTTTACTGTCCCTTCTTCTGTCTGAAAGTGTGTTTGTAAATCTTTCAGTTCTACTACCGCTCTACTCATACCTTCTCACCTACCGTCTCATCTTTGGATCTAACGCATCACGAAGTGCATCACCAAGTAAATTAATTGATACAACTGTTATAAAGATTGCGAAACCAGGCGGAATCCATAACCACGGCCGCTTTTGGAAATCAATTAATGAGTTAGCTGCGCTAATCATATTCCCCCATGATGGTGTAGGTGGGACGACGCCGAGACCTAAGTAACTTAGTGCTGATTCACTTAAAATAGATCCAGCCACACCCAAAGTTGCTACAACAATAAGCAACGGAAAGACGTTAGGAATTAAATGATGGATAATTTTCCGAGAATCCTTTAATCCTAATACATCTGCTGCTTGCATAAAGGCTTGCTCCCGCAATGTTAAAATTTGTCCCCTCACAAGACGAGCAAGTCCTGGCCATCCTACTAAACTTAAAATAATCATTACAACATATAAACGGTATTCCGATGGTAATTTCCATTCTGACAGAATTGCCCCCATTATAATAAGTAGCGGTAATCCCGGAATGGACATTAACACATCCGCAACACGCATAATTAAATGATCTACAACCCCTCGATAAAAACCAGCAATCGCTCCTAATAGAGCTCCTAGTATAACGGATAGTAGCATCGACGCTAAACCAATCGTTAGTGAGATACGTCCCGCTTGCATAAGTCTAGTTAAAATATCCCGTCCCAACTGGTCGGTTCCAAGCCAATGTGATAGGCTGGGTGGTTTATTAATTTGTGTTACTTGTACTTTCCCATCAGCATACGGTGAAAAGATTGGACCGATAAAACTAAATAAAAACATGAATATTAAAACGTATAAGCCATACAATGCCATCTTATTTTTCTTGATTTTTTTATACGCTTGGCGCCATGGTGATGATTCGTTTCTCTTTTTTCGTTCTTTCTTTTTCTCTATTATTGGTGTAATAGTCTCCATATCTTTCCCCCCTTACTTCAATCGAATTCTTGGATCAACAAACGCATATACAATATCAGCTAAGAAATTAGCCATAATGGTTAAACAAGAAAGAAACATCGTAAAGGCCATTAATACCGTATAATCACGGAAGTTTAATGCTTCTAATTGAATACTCCCAATCCCTGGCCAGTTAAAAATCTGTTCAATAATAATAGCTCCTGAAAATAAACCTGGTAATTCAAAAGCAAGTAATGTAATTGCTGGTAAAATTGCATTTTTCAATGCATGTTTATAAATAACAGTTCTTTCTTTTAAACCTTTTGCACGAGCAGTACGAATATAATCTTGCCTAACAACATCCAACATGCCGGTTCTAAAATATCGTGTTAACGACCCTACACCAAGAAGCGTTAAAATAAACACAGGTAGAATCATGTGACGTAATACTTCTAATATGTATGCTATCCCTGTTGAGTTACTCCCAATATCAATCATGCCACCAATAGGTAGTAACTTTAAATCAACTGCTAATAATTTAATTAAAAATAGTCCGATAAAGAATGATGGAAATGACATTGCTGCAAAAACACCAATTGTTACCAATCTATCAAACCAAGAATGCTGCTTTGTTGCAGAAATAACCCCAATAATAAGAGCAATAATCCAAGTGAAAAATAAAGCTGCAACAGCAACAATAAATGTATTCCAAATGAATTTATTAAGTAATGAAGTTACCGGTTCTTGGTACTGTAAAGAAAATCCAAAATCACCATGCAAAGCATTCACTAACCAATGAAAATACCTTTCAATAATCGGTTTGTTTAAGCCGTATAATTCCCTTAATTCTTGGGCTCTCTCTGGTGTTAACTTCGGATTTGAATCAATATAATCTCCCGGCAAAAGTGCAAATAAGAAAAAAATAATAATAGATGTACCAAACAATGTAGGGATCATTTGAAGGAACCTACGAATGATATATGTTTTCACCTTTTGTCTCCCCAATCCTATTTACTTAAAAATAGAAGAACATTTTTTCAAAACAGCTACCATTCCATTGCTGTGTGAAAAAACGTCTTCTATTATTTAGGTCAACCCTTATTGTTCAATAGATAACACTGGTAAGTTGGAACTGATGCCATCGTACTTTTCTGGATCAATCCCTTTTATACGCGCATTATGAGCATAAAGTAGTTTACGATAGTTTAATAAAATAACTGGTGGATCATCACTTAACTCTTTATACAGCTCTTTATAAATCGCTTTACGTTTTTCAATATCTGTCGTTCCTATACCTTTTACAATCAAATCGTCTACTTTCGGATTATTATAACCCGTATCACTTTTTGGATTAGTTGATAAGTACTCACTTACAACTTCACTTGGATCACTAATCCCTGGTGTTGAAACTGCTGCTAAATCGTAGTCACCTTTTCCTACTTTTGAAAGCATCGTATTAAAGTCCATCAACTCTGGATTTAATTCAACACCAATTTCTTTGTAACTTTCTTTTGCAATCGGAATAAAGATATCATTTGTTTTACCTGTATTTGATGCGTAGTATGTTAATTTTAATTTTTGACCATCTTTTTCACGAACCCCGTCAGAACCTACTTTCCAACCAGCCTCATCCAATAATTTTTTAGCCTTTTCTACGTCGTGCGGATATTTATTAATACCTTCTTCTGTATATGCCCATGAAACTGGAGCAATTGGTACGTTAGCAACAGAGCCATATCCTTGTAAAGCTGTATCCACATACTTCTTACGGTCTAATCCATAAGTAAGTGCTTGGCGTACCTTTTTATCTTTCAAATACGACTTCTTATTATTTACATAGATATAAGCAATATCACTTGATGATTCAAGATTAATATTTGCAAACTCTAATCCTTTTAATTGGTCTATATTCTCAGGATTCGCTCTAAATCCACTATAGTCCAGTTCACCGGTTTGGAATAATTGGAATCCAGTATCACCTGATGTGATTTTATAAATAAAGTTTTTAATTTTTGGTTTACCTGCATAATAATGTTCGTTAGCAACAAAGCGTACTTCTTGACCTGGAACATATTTTTCAAATTTATATGGACCCGCTGCAATTGGTTGCCCATATAATGCTTTTAAATAGTCTAAACTTGTATTTTGTTTGTAATCTTTTCCATAGTAAGCTTTTGATAACACTGGGCCACCTAAATTCGTTAGCGCCTGTGAATTAACTTTTTCAGTTGTAATTTTAATTGTCTGTGGATCAACAACTTGAATTCCTTCAATAGAAGTTGCTTTTCCTTCTTTATATTCTTTCCCACCTTTAACAGCATACTGAGCAATATCCAATCCACCTTCATACGCTTTATCATGAAGTAGTGTTAATGTAAATGCTACGTCATCCGCCGTTAAAGGCGACCCATCACTAAATTTTAAATTTTTACGTAAGTGGAATGTATATGTTAATTGGTCAGCAGAAATATCCCATTTTTCTGCAAGATCCGGAACAGGTTTACTTTGTTTGTCTGTTGTTACTAATGACGCAAAAATAACAGACGTTACATTTCCATCCCAACCATTCTCTTGGAAATATGGAAGGAAAACTCCCCCTGGCTTAGAAATGGCTGTAATAAAAGTATCTTTTCGTTGATTTGCTTTCTCTGGACTTTTCTTTTTATCTGTAGCTGGAATTGATTCAATCTTAGCGTCTTTTAAATCCTGCTTTTTTACCGGTTCTGTAGAAGCCGTATCTTCCTGTCCCCCACAAGCAGATAACACAAGCGAACTACTCAGTAATACGGAAAATACACCAGCCCATTTTTTTGTCTTTTTCTCCATTGTCCCCACCCTAACTGTTTAATAGTTATACCCTTTGAACTTATTAGCTTATGTATGCCTCCCACAGCACATTTATAGCCAATCGGAAAAGTCGGTTTTAATCGTAAAAAAATAGATGTTTTTGAGGGGTAACAATTTTATTCCGACCTTTCCGGTAGACTTTATGGTTATTAGCTTATATCGTCCGTTATATTTTGTCAATTCTTTCTAAATAAATATTTTGAGAATTTTTTCAAAATTATTGTTCTATCTTTAATTTAGGTAAACTTAACAAAATACCGTTATAGTTATCTTCTTGTAATCCTTGAATGCGTGCATGATGTGCAGACACAACTTTACTATTATTTAAGAAGATTACAGGCGGATTTTCACTCAACTCCTGGTACAACTTTTTATAAATTTCTTTTCGTTTTTCAATATCTAATGTTTCTAGTGCCTGCTTCGCTAATTCATCTACTTTCGGATTATGGTATCCATCATAGTTTCGTTTACTTGTCGAAACAAACTCCTCAATTGTTCCACTCGGATCATCAATCATTGGCGTAGATACCATTGCTAAATCATAATCACCTTTTATCACTTTGGAAATCATCGTATTAAAGTCCATATATTCTGGGTTAAACTCTACACCAAGCTTTTTATAATCCTCTTTCATCACCGGTATCATTACATCATTTATTTTACTTGCAGAAGAAGCAAAATAACTTACCTTCAATTTTTGGCCATCTTTTTCGCGGATTCCATCTGAACCTGGTTTCCATCCAGCCTCATCCAATAATTTCTTTGCTTTCTCTAAGTTATACTCATATTTATTAATACCTTCTTCTGTATACGCCCAAGAAACTGGCGTAATCGGTACATTAACGAGTGAAGCATAACCTTGGAAATACGTATCAATAACCTTTTGACGCTCTAATCCGTAAATAAATGCTTGGCGGACACGCTTATCTTTAAAGTATGGTTTCTTATAATTCATTTTAATGTAGCCGTAAGAACTTCCTGTATACACATTAATATTAGCAAAACCTAAATCTTTTAATTGTTCAACCGTCTCCACGTTTGTTGTAAAACCATCATAATCTACTTCTCCTGCTTGAAATTGTTGTAGCTTCGTATCACCTTTTGTAATTTTATAAATAAAGTGCTCAATCTTTGGTTTTCCTTCAAAATAATTTTCATTTGCTACAAATCGAACCTCTTGACCCGGAATATATTTATCCAATTTATAAGCTCCTGCCCCTACCGGCTTGCCATACAACTCTTTTAAATACTCCAAGTGTCCTTGTTTATACTCTTTCCCGTAATAAGCTTTAGATATAACTTCTCCGCCGATTAATGATAGTGTTTGAGCATTTACCTTTTCAGTGGTAATCGTAATTGTTTTCGGATCAATGACTTGAATTCCCTCAATAGAGGTTGCCTTTCCTTCTCTATAAGCTTGCCCACCTTTTATTGCTGTTTGGCTTATATCAGTCGCACCACTATAAGTTGGATCATGTAATAACGTTAATGTAAATGCTACATCATCTGCAGTTAACGACGAACCATCACTAAACTTTAAATCATCTTTCAAATGGAATGTATATGTAAGCTGATCCTCCGAAATATCCCACTTCTTCGCTAATATTGGAATTCGCTTTCCTTCCTTATCCAGTCCGACAAGAGGAGCGAAGATAGCTTGCGTTATATTACCATCCCATCCATTCTCCATAAAATGCGGAAGAAATATCCCCCCAGGACTTGGCATGCCAACTACAAAAGTATCTTTTCTTTCTTTTGCTTTTATAGGGCTTTTTGCTTTGTCACTTGCCTTAATAAATTCATCTTTTATTTTTGGTACGTTCCCAGCTTCATTTGTACTTGCTTCCTCTTGACCACATCCAGCTAGTAATACTGACATACTAAGAAATGTAGCAATTGCTCCTTTAAAAGCATTTTTCATTTCACTCTCACCTTTACCTTCCTAATTTTTAACGATGTAGGAACATAGACCTCCTCCCTGTAACTATCTTTATTTTTCCTATAAAAATAGTATGAATTAATTTCAAGATTATTCCTTTCCTCCAAACATGTCAATCTTTCTCCTTTATTTCATATTAAAAACTTAAAAAATTCACTTCTATTCGCTCAGCATGAAACATAGAATGTTAATAACACATTACCAAAAAGGGGGCGAAAACATGGACAACCTATTCCAATACGTCCTGCACTACGTATTATTAACAATTATGATAGTCGGGGCGCTATTACTATTCCCATTCTTCCCAAAGTTCGTCCTCTTTTTAGCTTTTTTTATTATGCTCGGGATCGCTATTATCATTTCAACAAGGGAAGATGCCACACAAAAAGAAAGCAGAGTTCAGCGTGTAAAGCTGTAACTCTGCTTTTTTTCAATCGTAACGTATTCTTGTTAAACCAATCACGAAAAATACTCCTGCAAATAAAATGAGTATACCAATATAGCTTCCTATATCTGCTAATGTACCCCCTCTTACAATTAACTCCGTAAAGCCGTGCATCGCCCAAGTTTGCGGAACAAAGTTTGCTACCGTTTGCATCCATGCTGGTTCAATTTCAATCGGCCAATAAAGGCCACCAATCATGCATGTTGAAATCACAACGATATTACCTAATGCAGACTGTTGTTCTGTTGTTTTTACGATGCTTGCTAATAGTAAGGCTAAACCAATGACAGCTAATAATAATGCCGAAGTAAGTGCAATAACTCCTAATAGATTTCCCCACTGCACATCAAATAATGAATGCGTTAATATCATTAAAACACCGAATTGAATCCACCCTATTAAAAAGAAGGACAAGATATAACCTGCTAGTATTTGAACTTTTGAAACTGGCGCTTCTAATAAACGAGACCAAACACCAAGTTGTCTAGCTTTCAAAATAGTTCCCGTCGCACTTAACATAACAATCATAACGAATAGAATTGAAAATCCTGCCGCTCGTCCTGTAACGTTATTTAACTTTTGGTCATCATGTGAAATTGAATCTGTTTGAATTGAAACAGGTTCTACTTTGGTATAAATTTCTTTATACATTGTTTCCCACGAAGTGTTACTTTTCTTCTCAAAATCTCTTGCTGCACTTATTTCTATCTCCATCTTTTTTAATGCGCTTACCAATACTTGCTCTACAGAAGTTCCACCAGTAAAATCTGTACTAGCTTGAAACTGAATATTTTCTATTTTTCTATCTAGCATACCCTTTTGAAAGTCTTTCGGAATGATAACTATACCCGATGATTTCTTATTTTCAACCTTCCGCTTTCCTTCCTTATACGTTACCTTCTCTATAGCAATTAAGTCACTTTTCTTTATATCCTCGTAATACTTGCTAGATAATACAGAACCATCTTCATCTACTAAGCTAACATTTACTTTCGCATTCCCACTTCCACCTAAAAGTCCGCCGAAAATGAGTGTAAAAATAATAGGCATTCCAAACATGAGTATATAACTTCGTGGTTTTATTAAAATTTGTTTTAACTCTAGCCAACAAAGTGCCCAAACCTTCTTCATCATTTCCCCCTCCTATCTCGTACGTAAACGTAATGTTCCTATCATAACGGAGACAATTCCTGCACTACATAAACTAAAAATAACAGGGAGTAGTACATCCCAAGATGTTCCTGACATAATATTTAAGAAGCTTGTAAGTGCCCATTTATTCGGAGCGACATTCGCAATGGTTTGAAGTGTATCAGGGAATACGTAAATCGGTAGCATCGACCCTCCTAATATAGCCAGTATTTGAATACCGATTCCTCCCATTACATCTGCCGTTTTTTCCTCACGAATAAAAGCGGCAATTAACATAGATAAACCAGAAACACAAATTGCATAAGAAATTCCCACCGCTACTATTTGAGAAAAGTCTCCGCCCCATTCCACATGAAGCATAAAGTGTGTAGCAACTATAAATATTCCAAATTGTATACAAGCAAATAATAATGTACCTAAAAACTTCCCGAATAAAATTGAAAATGAGCTCGTTGGTGTACTAAACAAACGCGCCAAAGTTTCAGTTCGTTGCTCTGTGACAACTGACTTTGCACCTACCGTTATGTTATATAGTAAGAACATGACTAACATTGCTGCTGCATAATATTGCATCGCTGCAACTGTTTTTTTACCTATCGTTCCTCTTGCAAGGTTATCCGCATTTGTAGTTGCTTTCGCCTGTAAACTTCCACTCACCTCTTTTGCAACTTGTGCTACATCACCCTGCTGAGATTTTACTAATTCTGTTACAACACTTTTTGTAGATACTGCAACTGTTTGAACACGTTCTGAAAAGGATCGGATCATTGATTCAGCGATTTTCGCTTGTATATCTTTTGATGGGTCTATAAACACCTTGGGTTCTTTTAATTTTCCATCTTGTACTTGTTCGCTCCATTTATTTGGGATGACGATTCCCACATCAATTTTCTTTTGCTTTAACATATCTTCAAGCTCTTCCTGAGAACTAACTATCTTTACTTTCACATCATCTTTTAATTCTTTAGATTGCAATACGTCTTTTTGAAAGACATCTGCAAACTCATCAGTTCCCACTTGATAATAGCCAATCACTGTTTTCGGTAGTCCACCATTCTCAAATACATTACTTAACGCTGAACCTAAAATCGCTGTTAATAAAAGCGGCATAATTAACATCATCATAAATCCGCGTCGATCAATTAAACGTATTTTTAAATCTTTCCATGCAATAATAAAACTTTTCATCTCGCACTAACCCCCTTAATCACGAAGTGAACGTCCTGTTAATTGTAAAAAGAGTGCCTCTAAATTTGGCTCTTGCACTTCAAGCTTTAAAATTTGAGCGTTATTCTCCACAACTACTGACACAACTGTGCCAATAGCCTCACCACCATTTAGTCCAATATCAATCGTGCTATTATCTTCATCAAAAATAATTCGTTCAACGACAGGTAGTGCTTTCAACTTTTGTAACAGTTCCGTACTATAACGATTTAATTGCAATCTCACTATAAAACCATCTGCCAGACGATTACATAGCTCCCGTTTCGTTCCTAATGCAATTACCTTTCCATGATCAACAATTGCAATTCGTTCACATAAGTACTCTACTTCTTCCATGTAATGACTCGTATAAATAACTGTCATCCCTTTTTCATTTAATTTCTTAACAGTCTCTAAAATATGATTTCTCGATTGCGGATCAATCCCAACCGTCGGTTCATCCATAATTAATAACTCTGGTTCGTGCATAAGTGCTGCACCAATATTAATACGCCTTTTCATTCCACCTGAAAATGTTTCAATTTTGTCTTTTCCACGGTCCTGCAAACCGACGTAAGCTAATACTTTCTCCGCTCGCTCTTTTGCAACTCTTCCATTTAAACCGTACATCTTTCCCCAAAAAACCAAATTGTCCTTCGCTGAAAGTGTCGGATAGAGTGCAATGTCTTGCGGAACAATACCAATTTTCTTTTTCGCCTCTAATGGATATTCTTTTACAGATTTCCCACCAACTTTTATATCACCGCTATCATATGGAATTAACCCGCAAATCATTGATATCGTCGTTGATTTTCCCGCTCCATTTGGACCAAGCAATCCAAATGTTTCACCCTTTTTCACTTCAAAAGAAACATTCTTTATGATTTCCTTCTTACCAAATGATTTCGTAATATGATCTATGACTAACATACTGATTCAGCCCCTTTGCATTCATTTACAATTTCATTGTAGAAAAATTTCTTCTTCTCTCCATCACCCTTGAGATAGAAATACAAAATAAAAAAGCAGCAAATTCTGCTGCTTTTTCACAATTATATATGCCAAAAGTCATGTGTACATCGTGATGCCATACCTTACTGCGTATATGGCAGCTTGCGTTCTATCTCTCAGCTCTAACTTACTAATTAAATTAGAAACATGATTCTTAACAGTCCCTTCTGTAATAAATAGCTTTTCCGCAATCTCTTTATTATTTAAACCAAGTCCAATTTCTCTTAAAACATCTACTTCTCGCTCAGTTAATTGCGCTAATTGTTCTGGTGTGTTGCACTCTACCGCTACTTTTGTCTTTTTTAATTCTTTTATGATTTGCTCTGTTATATCCTGAGGAAGCACAGCCCCTCCACTATGCACTGTTAAAATTGCTTGAGCGATTGCATCTGCCTCCATATCTTTCAATAAATAACCACTCGCGCCTTGCTCCAATGCTTCAAAAATAAGCTCACTATCACTAAAAGTCGTCAGCATAAGTACCTTTATATGAGGGAACTGCTCTCTAACTAAACGTGTTCCTTCAACACCATTCATACGAGGCATCCTAATATCCATCAAAATAATTTCAGGATGTAGCTCTTTCACCTTTTGTATTACTTCGTCTCCATCCGTAGCCGTTCCCACCACATCAAGTTCCGGACGTAAATTTAATAACATCGCTAAACCATCACGAATGAGTGATTGATCATCAACAATCATAATCCGAATCATAAAGTTCCCCCTATTATCCACGTTTTCTCCTGCAGTGGAAATTCAATCTGTAACCGAAAGCCTTTTTCTATCTCACTCTCAAATTGAATAGTTCCACCATGTTCCTCTACTCGTTCTCTCATATTAAGTAAACCAAAACCCGGACTTACCTCGTTAACTCCCACGCCATTATCCAAAATACATAGTTTAACTTGTTTCGCCGAACAAGTTAAACTCACTTCACATAAACTCGCTTTCCCATGCCGCTTTGCATTTGTTAAAGATTCTTGCATAACCCGGAGCAGTGTAGGTTGTAGTGATAACGGAATCACAACCGGATCTCCTTGTAATTGAAAAGATACTTGTACTTTCGTCGCTTTAGAATATCCATGTAACATTTCACGCATATTCTCTATTATGTTCCCTAGTTTTCCTTCTTCTTTTAAGGCATGTACAGAAGCTCTCACCTCTTGAAGTGATTTTCTGGCTAGCCCATGACATGTATGTAAAACCTCTTCCGTAGCGTCCGATTTTTGTTTCCACAAAGCCTCTGCCAGTTGTAATTGAACAAGTAAGGCTGTCATATTATGACCGACAGTATCATGAATTTCTCGGGCAATATCATTTCGCTCCCGAACGGCTGTCAATTCTTCTACCTCTTTGGCATATAGACGTAATTGTTCATGCGCTTCTTTTAAAGCTGTATGAGATAATGCTAATTCTCCATATTGCTCATCTACCATTTTTCGAGCAGCTGTAAGTTTTTTTATTAAACTTCCAGCTAAAGCACTAAAAATGATGAACATAAAATTAATGGCATTACTCTCTAATTCTAAACTACCTGTATGTTGATACGCATGTAGTATATTTATAAACCAACAAAGGAAGAAAAAAGCAATAAAAAAGTACGTCATACTTCTACGAAATTCATGAATAAATAGTCCTACTGCATCAATTCCAAATATAATTAAATATAAACATGTCTCGGGAAATAAAAAACCTAATAAAGCTGTAATTATCCCATTTGCTAATAGTGTATAAAAAACAAGTTTTTTACCTCCGCTTACTTTTACTAGCAAAATATGATTCACAATATAAATAAAAAGTGCTATACCCACAAAAAATTGTAAATGTGCTGTTTCACGTGAAACATGGTTTGCATAAACAAAACAAATCATGACGATTGTAGCAATCCGCGCGTATCCTAACATAACATTCTCCTCACGTTTTAATAACCTAAAGTTATTCTCTTGATTTTAACAACAAGAAAATTATACCAATTTTTATCTTTCCGTACACAAAAAGAGCAAGCCCTCCTCAAAATATGAGAAAACAACTTGCTCTTTCATTCTAATTTCTTTACTCCACGATATTCTCTAACTCATTATATAGTTCCGCTTGTAACAACTCTTTCTTCGTTTTTTCTTCATACAATTGTTCAAGCATTTCAACATCAACTACATGTTCCATCTTACACTCAAGCGTATATATATCTTCTTCTACACGCATTAACTCTGTTTCAATCTCCTCAACATTCCTAGCTTCTTTCTTTTTTGCAGGGGCTGTTTCAATCCTTTTTCTGCCTTGGCGTTGCTGCTTTATTACTTGTGTCTCGAGTTTTTCTTCCCACTTTTGACGCGCCCATGCATAGTTCCCTGCAAACTCAAATAATTTACGCTCATCAATCCAATACGTCTTTTCAAATAACTTATTTAAAAAATAACGATCATGTGAAACAGCTAAAATCGTTCCATTATATTGTTCAAGAGCTTCCTCTAAAACTTCCCTTGATTCAATGTCGAGATGGTTTGTCGGCTCATCTAAAATTAAAAAATTGATATCTTGATACATAAGCTGCGCAAGCCTTAACCTCATTTTTTCTCCACCGCTCAATTGCGTTACTTTCTTAAACACCGCTGGACCATAAAATAAAAACTTAGCTAATATATGTCTCGCTTCTCCCTCTGTTACAGCTACATATTCCCTGAAAGCTTCTAATACATTACTCTTCACATTTCCGTACGCATGCTGTGATAAATAACCGATTTTCACACTACTACCAATTCGAATTTCACCAGCGTCTGGTTCTATTTCTCCTAATAATAATTTTAGTAGCGTTGTCTTTCCTGTACCATTACGACCGACGATCGCCGCACGCTCTTGAAAACGAACATGTAAATTCGCTTCGTTAAATAAAGGATGGTCAGCAAACCCTTTACTCACTTCTTTCATTACAACAACATCTTTCCCACTTCTCTCTTGCCCTTCAAACTGAAGTCCCATTTGTTTTCGTTCTAAAATAGGTTTCTTTAGTTTCTCCATACGTTCCAATGCACGTTCCATACTTCTCGCTCTCTTATGCAACCCTTCATTCGGAGGATTCGCCTGATTTGCCCATTCACGTAGTCGCTTAATTGCTTCTTTCATTTTCTTTATTTTCTTTTGCTGTTCTTGATAAGCCTGAAACTCCTGAAGCAAACGTTCTTCCTTTTCCTCAACAAACTGAGAATAGTTTGTATGATACACGTGAATCTCTCCATCTTCTAAATCAAAAATCTTCGTTACAACTTCATCAAGGAAATAGCGATCATGTGAAATAACCATAACCGTTCCATTGTATTCTTTTAAAAATTGCTCTAGCCATTCTACGGCGAATAAATCTAAATGATTAGTTGGTTCATCTAATAGAAGTAGATCCGGTTTCTGCAATAGCATATACGCAAGACTTACCTTTGTTTGTTCCCCACCACTTAAATCCAGAAATGATTGAGAAAATAGCTCTGTCACCTGTAGACCATTTGCTACCTTCATCAAATTCGCTTCTATTTCATAACCACCAAGGAACGCAAACTTTTCTTGAATTACTCCGTATCTCTCCATTAATTTTTGTAAAGCAGACGGTTCTCGTTCTTCCGCCATATTTTTTTCTACAGTACGCATTTCTCTTTCTAATTCCTTTTCTGCTTTAAAAGCCGAACTCAGTACATCATATACAGTCATACCCTCATCAAATTTCGGAATTTGTGCCACATGACCAATACGTGTACCTTTCTTCATATGAATGGCTCCTGCATCTAAACTTTCCATTCCAGTTAGAAGCTGAAAAATTGTTGTTTTCCCACTACCGTTACGACCAACTAATCCAACACGTTCACCATTCTTTATTTCAAGCGATATATTTTCAAATATGATGTTTCCACCAAAAGATTTCGTTACATTATTTACACTACAAATTGTCATTTTCCGTACTCCTTTCAATATAAAAAACCATGGGAAAGAAACATTCCCCATGGTTTTCGACATAGAAAAAGGAAGCCAAATAGCTCCCTTTTCACACGTTTATTAAAAATGGGTGAAGAGATTTCTATCGTTCAATAGCTACTATGCAATTGTTAAAAAAGGACAGACGTATCCCATTAACAACTACATCATGAAAAATCGCACGACAAAAATAGATATAATCTAAAAATTTGGCACGTGCAGCTAAAGAACGTTTCATCTCATTCACCTCTTTCGTACGGAATTTAATACTTACTTCTTTATTATACTTTCCCATTTCATGTTTGAATAGTCATTTTTCTGAAAATAATGAAGATAGACTAAACATTTCAATAAGTGACATCAAATCTTACAAAACTGTTATGTTCACGTAATGGAAAGCGATAGTACGAAAAGATGCCTCCCTATACAATAAAGATGTAAACAAGAGAGAAAACAAAAGGAGGAAACAATCATGATGAAAGAAATCGTAAAAGCAATCTTTGAGGTATTAGTGAACGGACAAGCAGTTGTAAAAGAACTAAACGAACTATAAAAAGGAGTGAAGGAACATGATGAATATGGTAAAAATGATTTTACACGCTTTAGTTGATGCAAAAGCAGTTAGCCAAGAATTAAACCAACAATAAAAAGGGGTAAAGGAATATGAAGAAAGCCATTATTATAATAGCAAGTACAGCAATTGCCTTATACACAATAAAAAATAGAAAAAAGAAGCATAATAAAAACGATCTATATTATCCATACACATTATTAAAGAAAAAATAAAAGACAAGGTACCCTATTGTAATGAGGAGATCTTGTCTTTTATTTTTTCCTATTCCCTTTAAAGGATTTCCCTCCCCCTTTCCCGAATGTATTAAGCGGGATTTTTACACATATTTTAAAGGGGCATACATACAAATGGATACACAACAACTATACTTTTTAAACGATATTGGCAAACAAAAACCAGAAAGCATTCGGAATAGAAGCGCCACATGTCCTTTTTGTGACAGAGAAAATTTAACGGATATTTTAGCAACTGAGGACTCAATTATTTGGCTAAAAAACAAATTTCCTACATTAAAAGATACATTTCAAACGGTGCTAATCGAAACAGATAATTGTGAAGACCATATTGCGACATATACAGAAGAACATATGAAATCCCTAATTCGTTTCTCCATTAAACATTGGTTAGACTTACAGAAGAATGAAGAATTCACATCTGTGATTTTATACAAAAATCATGGTCCATTCTCAGGCGGGAGTTTGCATCATGCACACATGCAGATTATCGGAATGAAATATGTAGACTATCTCGATAACGTAGAAACGGAGAACTTCCAAGGAGTCATTGTACAAAAAAACGAACACATTGAACTCAATATTTCAGATCGTCCTATTATCGGTTTCACTGAATTTAATATCATTATTGAAGATGTTAAATTCATAGATGAATTGGCAAATTATATTCAACAAACTGTACGTTACATACTGACAGATTTCCATAAAGGATGTAGTAGTTATAACTTATTTTTCTATCACTTAAACGGAAAAATCATTTGTAAAGTTGTTCCTAGGTTTGTCGTTTCACCCTTATATGTAGGATATAAAATACCACAAGTTTCTACAAAGCTAGAAGAGGTGAAAATACAACTCGCGCAGTACTTCACGAGAGAAGAAGATAAAATTATTCATAAAAAAACAGAGTAGGTATAGAAAACCTACTCTTTAATCACACCTTTATTTCGATAGTACACATTCTCTAATCCGACGTTGTACTTCATGTTATTATCCGTCCACTCTGGACCCAAATTACCCGGCCATCCAGATGTATTTGCTATATATTTTAGTAATGCAAAATCAGTCAAGCCTTTTTGCACCCCGCGCTTATATCCTTTCATTAAATGCGGCATTGCAATTTGCGCATTTATACGTGGATCTTTCAGCTCATCATCAGTTAAATGATCTGGTGCAAGCCCACCACCACGGTGCAATTGAAACAATCCGAATGAAGTTCCGTTATCTCCAACACTTCTTGGATTTAACCGACTTTCATGTTCGGCAATTGTAAGAGGTATCCATTCTGGAAGATTGACTTTCTTTGCTTCCTCTATAATAATTTGTTTCATCTGTTTTGCTTCTTCTGAGTCAACATAGCTTGTCTCATTTACTAATTTGCCCATTCCTTCAGACTTTCCTTGGAAATATAAGTACACCCCAAGAACAACTAAAAATCCTACAAAGAATTTCTTCACTACCTCTACCTCTTTCTCCGCTGAAATTTGTCCCCTTTCAGCCTTCTTCCCTTTACAATTACCCACATTCTATCATTCTCTTACCCTTTCATCATAGCAAATAACTATACATATTATCATCATGCTTTAGACCGATTTTGTGAAAAAACAGCTGGTAAATACGTGCAAAAATGTAACTTTCATAGACTGAAACGCTTTTTTTGTATATAATTGTAAGTTGAATTCTAAATATAAACTAGGAGAATAATAATATGAAAAAATGGTTGCTACTCTTATTTAGTTTACTACTATTAATTCCTATCCCTATTTCCGCACAAAAAAACGAAAATCCAAAAGTCCTTATTTTATACAGTTCGATCGATGATCAAATTACAAATGATACCCAAATACTTAATACACAAGTAGGACATTTTACTAATAACATAACAATAAAAAATATAAAACAGTTAGCTGAAATAACTGATAAATCTTTATATACACATGTTATTTACTTAGGTGAAAAACAAGAAGAACTTTCTACTGAAGCAAAAGAATTTCTAGAAAGTTTCTCAGGTCCACTACTAGTTTTAGGTCAAAATATAGAACAATTATCCAATCGTTTTTCATTTATCACACTTAAAAATGAAGATATAAACTCTGATACAATTGAATATCCAACACGTAAACTAAAGAATACATTAGAGGACGAACGATCCATTAAAAATCTTGATACAAATGGAACAATTCTTGCCAATGCTTTAAAAGGAAGTACTACTTATCCATTAATTGTGCAACAAAATAATTCTTATTATGTTGCAACTTCTAACCTCTTTGATTGGATATCTTATTATATTGGCGAAAGCCTATTTTCTTACTTTGGACAAAAGCCAACGACAAATAAAGTGGAGGCTTATTTACGTCTTGAGGATGTTCATCCAGCCGCAGATATAAATCAATTAAAAGAAATTGCTGAATTACTAAAAGAGAAAAAGATGCCATACATGATCACTGTTATTCCTGTATATACGGATCCGGAGACAGGTAAAACACTACATTTAAAAGATAAACCCGAACTAATCGATCTTTTACGCTCTATGCAAGATGATGGTGCAGCAATTATTATGCATGGTTACACTCACCAATTTTATGATAGTGAAACTGGTGAAGGTTTTGAATTTTGGGACGTAAAAACAGACCAACCAATTCGTCAACCGAAGCATGAAAAACCAAAAACAAAAGATGATTTCCCTAATATAGAGGCATATAATGCATACGTAAAAAAAGGGGAAGAATTTGAAGAAAAATATACGACTGATCATATTGAAAAAGGCATTCAAGAACTTGTAGATGCCAAACTATATCCTGTCGCATTTGAAGCACCTCATTACACCATGTCTCAAAAAGGCTATGAAATATTATCAAGATATTTTTCAACTTATGTAGGACAACTACAGTTAAGTGATACAACTTGGAAATCCATGCACTCTCCAGCATACAGAAGTACACCATCATTCTTACATGGAATGAAATTAATGCCTGAAACAGTTGGATTTATTGAAGAAGATAAACCACAAGCGATTGCTAAAATGAAAGCAAATGCTTTATCTGTTGCTAAATTATCTGACGGGGTTATTGGTGCATTCTATCATCCTTACTTAGGTGTGAAACCATTAAAAGAAGTGTTAAAGGACCTAGAAAGCATTCCAAACATAGACTGGATTGATTTACAAAAAGAAACAAATGAAGTGAAAATGAACGATATTCATATTACTACTAATAAGGACGGCATTCACGTTGAAAAACCAACAAGCGTAAGTGACGTAATGGATTATGTAAAACAATATGGGTTCTTCCTTATACTTGGTTTCTTCGTCATTGTCTTTCTTTTATTATTAAGACGTGCGAAAAAATTAGAATCCTAATACAAAACCACCAAGCAGAATGCTTGGTGGTTTTTTTAACTTAAACCAAAACGTGGCATATTATTAATAACCCATTGATTATTTTCATAAATAAATTCAACTTCTACTTTTTCTGTTACATTATCATAGTCGTTATACGTTTCTATCTGTGCTTTTATTTTCCCATCCTTTAACTCGGCAGAAATAATTTTTGTAAATTTAGTTGCTGCTTTTGACCCTGGATCTCCAATAACATAGTGCATTTTTCCATTTAACTCTTTAATATACTTACTCTTCATATACTCTGCTATAAATGATTTTGAGAAGTACGTAGATAGCGTAGTCTCTAAATTATCTTTCTTATTATAAATAGGGTTCACTAATTCCCCGTATGAAAACTCCCCTACTCGTTTTGGGTTTCCTGTTAGTGCAGCCATTTGAACATTAGTCAGTTCCTTCTGTGCATTCCATACTTTCTGTAACATAACGTCATCTGCTAGCTTCTTATCTTTTACTTCATTTGATTTCTTTGTATCCAGATTCATGATAGTTCCATTATCTGTATAGAGATACATATCTCCTGCTATAAAATATAAATAGGATTTAGTTGGTTCAACCGCTTTATTATAAATTACTTTTTCATTTCCGCCATTCATTTTCTTCTTATATACTCCGTCCTTTTTTAAATAATAAAAAGTATCCCCTTTCACATTCATCTGCAAGGCATCCTTTACCAATAACTTTTCATTATTTTGTTGAACGTCTATCTCATATATACCGTGCTCAGCTTCATTTGTTTCAAAAGGTAACGAAAAATCAACAACAGCATATAATTTTTCATTATCATACGTAGCACTAGATATTGTTGCATAATTTTCTTTTGACCAAGTTTTATTATCTTTTGTCACTTGTGTTCCACGATTTTTATTCCAATGTAGAATACTATCATCTATCGTTCGAGACCAACCGGAGTTTTGAAATGCAGCTTCTTCTTCCTGTCCCGTCTTCAAATCCATTTTTGCGATCCCTACAATGTCAAAACCACCATGCTCAGAATATTTTTTCGAATAAAATAAAGTTTTATCTTTTATATAAACATAATTTGTATCCTCTTTTAATGTGTCTAACTTTTTGCTAGATATATCATACTTCATTAAAGAAGATAATCCCGCATTCTTCTCTTCATCCGTATGAATAAAATATAAAGCTTTGTTTTTTATATTTATGTAAGAAGCATTTACACCTTCCACTACACGTTCCGAAGTCTGAAATTGATCTTTCGTACGATAGATGCCTCCTGTATTTTTATCACCTTTTACCGAATAGTAAATCCAGCCGTTACTCTCTGCCATTTTCCCTTTGTTAGAACTGTTTCCAATCGAATTTCCGTTTTTCTCGGTTTCTTTCATCTGTTTTTCAACTACTGGATCAATTTGTTCTTCTTTATTTTCTTGTATTGCATTTGGATTTATAGCCTTTTTTTCTGCTTCACACCCAAACGCTGCAAGTGAAAGTGCACCAATCATCATTGTAATAGCTATTTTTTTATATGCTTTCCCCATTTTCTCCCCTACTTCCTTCATCAAATTAAACATATCATAAATTATAGAAAATATTAGAAAAAATATCCATAAAAAAAGATAAGAGTAATACTCCTATCTTTTCAAATAAAACCGAATGGTATTTCTATATAATGTTTCTGTAACCTTATCAATAGATATGTTTTTTATGATACTAATTTCATTTAATACTTCTCTAATCATTCTTGGGTGCGTCATAACGTCCTTTTGAAATTCCCACGGTCCATCTGTTTCTACCATCATATATTCAAGCGGATAATATGAAACGATTTTTCTAATTTTCTCCTTATGTAAAACATCCGGTGTAATAGAAATATGATAACCATTCGTTATCATCCGTTTCATTGTCTCCTCACTTCCTTTAAACCAATGGAAGTGTGCACGTGAAACTTTATATTCTTCAAGTAAATCACATACAATATCAGCATCTTCATAAACTGCGTGCAATACAATTGGTAAATCATACTCACTAGCTAGCCCTATAAATTTTTTCAATACAGCTATGTATGGATCTAGAGTAATCCTTTCATCTTCTTTCCTTAAATAATACGGTAAGCCTACTTCACCAATCGCTACTATATCCTCTACATGATCTTCAATTAATTTATAGATTTGCTTACATTCTTCTTTATGAATCGGTTGCTCTGGATGAAAACCTATTGCTGGATGTACAAAAGGATATCGCTTTGCTAAAGATAAAGTTTCTTTACATGATTGATAATTCATAGATACCGCAATAAGCCCCTTTATCTCTTTACTATTTTTCACATCTTTCAGTAAGCTACTTCTCTCTTCATCCTTATATTGGTCAACATGTATATGACTATCAATCCATTTCATCTTTATTCCTCCATAAAAAAAACAAGAAAGGATCTCCCTTCTTGTTTTATCATCTATATTATTTAACAATTAAGTTTGTTATGATATCAAATAATCCAATACATACTACGGCAACAGTAAAGTAGCTACAGAAATCTTTAATTGGAAACTTCACTACTTCTTCTTTAAACATCCCATTCTTCTCCCTTCTTACTATATCCCTAATTATTTTTATCTATTTGTATCTATTTGTATCTATTATGCAAAAAATATGACAATTTTACTATCGAATTAGCTTACGTAAACCTTACAATGTTGTAAGGTTTATAAAAAGAGCCCCATCTACATACAGATGAGGGCTATTAAAAAGTAGTTGGTTTTTCATTCTTCATTAACATTACAAACAGAAAGTAATGCAGTGAGACTTTCTAATTACACTATATAAAATTCACTATCTTTTAACCATCGAATTACATTACAGAAGACTTACATGTTTGTAAGCTATGTGTAATGTAATTCGATAGTTTTCCTTATCTGTATTTCGTACAATAAAGTTAGCAAGTAAGCCAAATAAGAAGAACACTCACATAACCAAATTACATTGCTAGTAGCTACTCTTCTTATCCCTTTCACTCGTGCTACTACAATGTACCCCCTTCCCCTTTATATAATAAAAAAAGCCTTAGTCCATATGGACTAAGGCTTTTTCACATACCCTAAAATACCCCTACCTAGTATTTTTATTTTCGACAAAAAATAGGCGGGGGTATAATCCGCTATCTCGTCGCTAAAAGTTTACTCTTTGCATTAATAGGAATATTTACAGCTTCAATTTCTTCAATCGCCTCACCGTAGCGTCCTTTTGCATACACCTTTAACGCTTCATCTCTCTTTAACATATGCTTAACAGTCTTCTTTATTTTTTGCTCTCTTCCACGTTCGTCAAATGCAATAAATTCATATTCATACCACTCATCACCAACATGCTGACCAATTGTATTCACAATCGTATAGTATTCTTTCGTCTTATAAAGCGGATTATATTTATCGATAACTGGTCCAAGTTTCGTAGGTAGTAACATTACTACTATCACTAGCATCGCTATTATAGTAGTGATCATTTTTTTCTTCATAATAAACATTCCTCCTCTGCAGGATATATATACATCCATTTTAAAAAGAAGGAATAAAATCTACTATTGAATCTCATTACATTACACTTACATTTTTGTAAGAATAAAAAAAGATGAACGAATTTACTCGTTCACCTTTTAGCTCGCTTTAAAGCCACCACCAAGTACATCACGCACATCATGAATAACAACGAAAGCATCTTCATCTACTCGACTAATAACTTGCTTTAACTTAACAAGCTCTTGTTTATTAATAACAACATATAAAACTTCTTTATTTTTACCAGTATATCCGCCGCGTCCTTCTAATACAGTGACACCGCGTGTCATGTTTTTCGTAATAGCCTCACGTATTAAGTCTGGTTGATTCGAAATAATTGTAACAGCTGTTTTTGTATCCATTCCTTCTACAATAAAATCAATTACTTTTGCTCCGATGAATACTGCAACAAGTGTGTACATCGCTTTTTCTTGCCCTATTATAAATACAGAACCAGCAATTACAACGATATCAATAATAAGTACGCCTTTACCAACGCTCCACCCTAAATATTGATTTGCTAACCGTGCTAAAATTGCCGATCCTCCTGATGTACCTCCAGCTTTGAACATACAGCCTAATCCGATACCTACAAACAAACCAGCAAATAAAGCTGCTAATAGCGTATCACTATTTACATGATACTCAATATGTTCTGTAACATATAAAAACAAGGATGTTTCTACAATCCCTAAAATTGTATAAACCATCGTTTTTTTATCAAAAAACTTATAACCAATAGCTAGTAAAACTGCATTTATAGCAAAGTTCACAATCCCTGGTGACCAATCAAATAAGTAGTACGTAACAACCGTTAAACCAATAATTCCACCTTCCGATAAACGGTTTGGAATTGCAAAGTAATTAATACCAATTGCGAATAATAATGAACCAATTGTAATTAGTGTTATTTCCTTTATACGTTGATTAACCATAGTTCATACCCTCCCCCCATTTGACATTGTATCACTATCTCCTAGAGGTTTAGAAGTGGTTTTTATTCCGCATTTTCCCTCTTAAAGATCGAGATATTATGTTTAAACAAAGGGGTGATTAATTATTCACATTCGCTCTAACTGTACAAACAAATCGCTCCACATTACCTTTCTGAATATGCTTAGCTCTAACCGTTTCTTGATTACAAGTAAACTCAAAGTACGGATGAAAATCTATGCTATCTATATGCAAATATGAGTACTCTTTAAATGTTGAAGGATAGTAAGGAAATTTCCCGTAAAACAGGAGACGTCTAGTAGTGGCAACAAAAATTCCATGTTGATAACATAACGTGAAATTATCCTTCTCAAAGGTCCCTACTACAAAGGCTAAAATCTTTTCGTCATCCTCTATATACTTTTTCATACTTAATAAAAGTTCATTCATGCATATCCCTCCAAATACTATTCTTGAAAAGAATCCATGGATTATTACAAACCGGTTTAATTCCTTTATAAAGTATGAAACGGGTTTCCTGTCAAAGGTATTTCAAAAAAATAATCCGTTATGCACTTATGCACATAACGGATTAAAACTACACTGTAGATCGCTCCACAAGTTCATATGAAATTTCCACCTTTTCTTGTTTAGAGCCCGCATCACTTATTTTCCTGTAAAACATTTCAAAAGCTGTTTTCCCTATCTCCTTCAAATTTTGATCAATAGTTGTCAACTGCAACACTTGCGAAATAGGTTGGTTATCCAAACCGATAATCGCTAAATCCTCAGGAACTCGAATACCCAATTTCCCAACTTCCGTCATAACCCCAATTGCAACTTCATCTCCTGCTACTATTAACGCTTCAGGGAGATTCTGCATCCCTTTTAACTTATGAGCCACTCTCACACCATCTTCTAATGTAAAACATTCTGTGAAAATCCATTCTTCATTAACTTCTTCATCTATAGATTGCAATTGCTGTTTATACACATCAAAACGCTTTTGACTACTCGGTCCTAGCTTTCTTCCCGTACAATAACCAATTTTTTTATAACCTTTTTCAATAAGGTGATTCATCCCTAGCTGGAAAGCTGCCGAATGATTTGTATATACACTTGAGATGTTTGCAATATCATTATCTTCACAAGCAATTATTGTGCCGTAAGAAGCATACGGTTCTATCATTTCCCAATCATTTGCACGTGAACAAATAATAAGACCATCTAATTGTTTCGTTTTTAACATATGTAGACTTTTCATTTCTTCTTTTTTATTATAATTCGTTTGGCAAAGTAGCACCCTGTAATTATGAGTTAACGCTCCCTCCATCATTCCTCCTACCATTGCATCGAAGCTCGGGTGATTAATGTAAGGTAGAATTACACCAACAATATTTGTCTTTCCTTTTGATAAATGAACAGCATTTGCATTTTGTGAGTAATTCAATTTCTCAACTATTTCTAAAACCACTTTCCTTTTTTCTTCACTTACGTACGGATGATCATTTAACACCCTCGAAACAGTCGTAACGGAAACTCCCGCCATCTTTGCAATATCTTTAATGTTAGCCATACACTCACCTCTACTTTTAACTTAATGAATCTCATGAACATATGTCAAATCTTCTTATCATTACAACTTCATTCGTTTTTCTTACAAAAGTGTAATTTTCCTGTAAGCTAATTCGATAGTGACTCTCCGCAATATTTCATACAATTAAGTCAGAAACAGGGCAACAACTACTCGAAAAGGAGCGGATTCATATGATGAACACAATGAAAATAAACAATTTCTTCAAGACAATGGGCATGGTATTATTCGCTCTTATCGATGCAAAAGCTGTTGCTTCTACGTTAAACAAGTAAGGAGAATTCATTATGAATAACATCACTTTTAACAAATTAGATTTTTTAGGCCTAGCTAGTGGCTCGATTCTTCTTACTGCTTTGATTTATGCCGCTACGCTTGTATAAATTTTGTGTCCCCTTTCCCCTTTATTATAAATAGTAATAGAAAAGACGACCGTCTATGCCCGGTCGTCTTTTCTATTTTTGATTTGATTGCAAAGATTCCTTTAACTCCTCAAACTTCTCATTTAATTGATCTGTCATCATTTTCATAGCCGTTTTTCGATCTATTTGTTCTTCCGCATCTATTTGAATCGGGTCTCCAAAAATCAATTGCGCCTTTTTCCCTTTTATCAATTCCTTTACACTTGATGGGCCAATATAAGCTGCCGGTACTAACGGAACGTTAGAACGAAGCGCAATCGTAACAGCCCCAGCTTTTAAAGAAACGTCTTCTGTTGATCTCGTTCCACTCGGGAAAATCCCTACTACTTTCCCTTCTTTTAATAGGCGTGATGGAATTTTGAGTGTACTCGGTCCTGGGTTCGCACGATCTACAGGAAATGCATTTACATTTTTAAAGAACCAATTTTTGAATTTCCCTTCAAATAATTCTTTTTTGGCCATGTAATGAATTTGAGTTGGGTACATCCCTGTAGCTAACATTAATACATCCATAAAACTTGTATGTGTACACGCAACAACATATGGGCCACCTTCTGGTAAATTTTCTCTTCCTTGCACTTCTACTTTCCCAGCTGTTTTAAATATATATTTCAACAAAAATGTAATTGGTTTATACATTTGTTTCGTTCCTTTCTGAACATCCGAAGTATAATTATTTTCTTACAACAATTATAACACTAAGTTTTAGGAGTTGGTAATAAATTTAAGTATTAATTGTTAAATTTCAATCCTTACAAAAGTGTAATTTTTTTGTAAGCTAATTCGATAGTTACTTCTTACAATATTTCATACAATTAAGTCAGAAAGAAACAAGTAAGGAGAATTCATCATGCAAAACATCACTTTTAACAAATTAGATTTTATAGGATTAGCTAGCGGCTCCCTTCTTCTTACTGCTTTGATTTACGCCGCTACGCTTGTATAACTTTGTGTCCCCTTTCCCCTTTATATAGAAAAAGACGACCGTCTATGCCCGGTCGTCTTTTTAAATGTTTCTTTCTTTTAACTCTTTTAAAAGCTCTATCATTTCAGCTTGTTGTTTTATCTTCTTACGACCATTTCGATTAATTGCTGCAAGTTCACAAGCAACTCCTACAGCGAAGAAAAACAATAAACTTTCTAACATATGAAATCCTCCAATTGCCTATTAAACTGCTTGACGTAATTGCTCTTCTTGTAAAATTCGCTTGTTTATATTTTCTTCTTTTCTTTGACAAACGTTATTGCGAATAAGTGCTGCAATAACAAGTAAAGTTCCTACAATATCAAACATCGTTATTTGATATCCTTGCATCATCATAATAATTAGAGTCGTAATAGGTACAAAGTTAATAAATAAAATTCCATTAATAGATGATAAAATCTTCACACCATGGTTCCAAGCGAGTAACGCTACGATTCCCGGTAATGTCATCATAAACAATAAATCATATTTCACGATAGAAATCGTTCCCATACTCGGAACCGACACATGTCCAAGCGATGTAATGATTACAGTTATAATCCCTGTGACAGTCGTACCAAATACACACGTCAACGTAGAATAACGTAATGTTGACCAATCACTACACGTTTGACCACCCATCGTATAAATAACCCAACCTACAACCCCAACAAATATACATGCTAGTGAAAACATGTTATCTTTCAACGTTAAAAAGAAACTCATATCACCTTTTGTAATAACAAACACCGCTCCTACAAAGGCGATAATCATGCTCGTTACCATATACTTTTTCGGTTTTACATGCTTATATCCCCATAGAATACAAATAGAAATCATCGGCATAAGTGCTTCCATAATAGAGGCTACCATCACACCTGACTTTCCCATTAACATTTGCCCCCAAAATATAAGTACATTATATACAGTAAATGCCATCGTTCCGAAAAAGACGAGTAACTTTCCTCTTCCCCCTAAACGAAATGCCTGTTTTCCTTCTTTCATCAACAATAATATAATCAGTACGATCGCCACCGCTCCATAGCGAATAAGCGAAAAATAAAATGGATCTATGTATTCTAACGCATGATCAGCAACTGGAAACATTGCTCCCCATGACATACTTGCAATTAAACACGCTAAAGCACCTATTATCATTTGACCTTTTCTCACCGCAATCCCCCACTTCTTTCTATTTGCACAAAGAGAATTGTAAAAGAAAAAATATATCACGTAAAATGATTCAAAATGATGTTAACTATCATTTATAATGATAGTTAACATCAAGGAGGATCGTATTATGGAATTAAGAGATTTACAAATCTTCCAGAGCGTCGCCGACCAAGGTAGTGTAAGTAGCGCAGCAAAGGAATTAAATTACGTACAATCAAATGTAACCGCACGTATTAAACAACTAGAAAACGAGCTGAAAACACCGCTCTTTTATCGTCATAAACGAGGCATGACTTTAACAGCTGAAGGAAGAAAAATGCTCGTTTATGTTAATAAAATTTTGCAAGATGTCGATGAGCTAAAACGAGTATTTTTAGATAATGAAACACCCTCCGGTATATTAAAAATTGGTACTGTCGAAACAGTAAGTACATTACCTACCATTTTATCTTCTTACTATAAAAGCTATCCGAACGTCGATTTGTCATTACAAGCGGGTCTAACAGAAGAATTAATTAGAGAAGTACTCAATCATCAATTAGATGGTGCTTTTATATCAGGACCAATAAAACATCCACTTATTGAACAATACGATGTTAGTACAGAAAAATTAATGCTTGTAACACAAAATAAAGCTTTTCATATCGAAGAATTTACATCAACGCCTCTACTCGTTTTTAACCAAGGATGTGGATACCGTTCCAAACTAGAACGATGGCTGAAAGACGAAGGTTTGCTACCAAAAAGAATTATGGAATTTAATATATTAGAGACAATATTAAACAGTGTTGCACTCGGTCTTGGAATTACACTCGTACCACAGTCTGCTGTCCATCATCTTTCTAGAGCTGGTAAAGTACATTGCCATGCAATCCCTGAAAAATATGGTAGTATTTCAACGGTTTTCATACGCCGCAAAGATAGCTATATGACGAATTCCATGCGTAGCTTTTTAAAAACAATCGAGGAGCATCATCATATCAATATGCTTTAAAAGACATTCTTACACGAATGTCTTTTTTTCTTACAAAAGTGTAAGTCTTCCGTAAGCTAATTCGATAGTTGCAGGCGATCATATTTCCTATAATTAAGACATAGAGCAGGGCAACAACAATTCGAAAAGGAGCGGATACGCATGATGAACAAAATGAAATCAAATAAACTTTTAAATACAATGGGCATGGTGCTATCCGCACTTGTCGATGCAAAAGCTGTTGCAACTACATTAAACAAATAAGGAGAGATTATAATGAACAACATTACTTTCAACAAATCAGACTTTTTAGGACTTGCAAGTGGAGCGACTCTTCTTACAGCTTTCATTTACACACTTGCTCAAGGTCTTGTTTAACACTTTCACTTTGTTTCCCCAACCCCCTTTATATATAGAAAAAGCTGCTCGTCTTATAGACAAGCAGCTTTTTAGTTTGTCCCGCTTTAATGGGCAGTAAGACCCCCACCTCAAAATTCAGCGAAAGCAAAGAATCTAGATGGGGGATCAACTGCCCATTAAAGTCCGATTGGTTCAACTAATAATCAGTGGGGGATGAAGAAAACCCCCACTGATTAAAGTTTCACTTTATTTCATATATAATTTGACCTGTTTTCGTCATATCATATCCACCAATCGCCTTTAATTCATTATGAAATTCTTCCGATTGCAGAATATCTTTCACGACTTCGATCAACTCTTCATTTTCTTTATTCTTCAAAATTACTAAATCATACTGTTCTTTCATGATTGGAATAAAGTCTACATTTACAATTTGCGAAAACTTTTCTGAACCTATTCCCACATCAGCTTTTCCATTCGCGACTTGCGTGGCAACACCAAGATGATTTGATTCTTCCCATTCATATCCACTAATATCAGCTTTATTTAATTTTTGGATTCGTAATTGTTCATCCACTAACACTCTAATACCAGAACCCTTTTCTCGATTCACAAACTTTATAGTGGACCCGGATATGTCAGCCCATGTCTTTATTTTCTTCGGATTTCCTTTTTGAACATAAAACCCTACATTTCTGGACAATAAATTAATCATAAGACATGGCTGTCCTACTAAAATACGTTTTACGTAAGGAATATTATATGTACCCGTTTCACCATCAAACAAATGCAAACTAACGATACTTCCTTCTCCTTGATACATTTTCACTAAACTCGTTAAGCTACCTTGATACGCTCTTAAAACATTAGAACTTGGCAAACGATTTTCTATACGTTTAGCTAACATATCTAACGTTAGTTCTTGACCACTAATAATACACGTGTTCAAGATACTACTACCATCGTTTTTTACAGGATTAACTTGTACTTTTCCTGTTTTCATTTGCTTTATATATTGTTCTAAATCTGCTGCATCAATGCGCATCTGTCTACCAACTCTATAAGAAGGAAGTTCTCCTTTTTTAATTAAGTCGTATACAGTTAATTTTGATACTTTTAATCGCTTTGCTACTTCTTCCGTTGTGTAGGAATGATGATCCATAGACGATTCCTCACTTTCTTTCTTCATTGTAACAAAGAAAATAATATTTCTCCTATATTTTAAAAACAACTACATCGTTCAAATTATATTAAATTATAACTAGTTATATTTAGTTATGTTTAGTTATAATTAATTATGTCAAAACGAAAGGGGATTTTTTTATGAATAAGTTTACATCACAATCCATCGGGGCACTTATCCTTTCTTTTCTTCTTATATTTAGTGTTGCATGTACAAGCGGAGATAAGAAAGAGAAATCAACTGCTAAAGAAGGAAAAGCAGTCGAACTTACTATATCAGCAGCTGCAAGCTTACAAGATGCATTAAAAGAAATTGAAACAAAATATAAAGAAAACGAACCTAATATTAAACTTTCTTTTAACTTCGGCGCTTCCGGAGCACTTCAACAACAAATTGAACAAGGTGCACCTGCTGATTTATTCTTCTCAGCAGCAGAAGATAAATTCCAAACCCTTGTAAAAAAAGGATTCATTAATGAAAAAGAAGGAAAAAATCTTCTTGGAAATGAACTAGTTCTAGTCATCCCTAAAGATAGTTCTCTTACAAAATTTCAAGATTTAAAAGATGAGAAAATCAAAAAAATCGCACTTGGTACACCTGAATCTGTACCTGCGGGAAAATACGCAAAGGCTTCTCTCACACATGAGAATCTATGGAATGACATTCAAAATAAAATCGTATTTACAAAAGATGTTCGCCAAGTGTTAACATATGTGGAAACAGGTACTGTCGATGCTGGTATTGTATACAAAACAGATGCTCTTATTTCAGACAAAGTAAAGATTGGCGAGACAGCAGCAGCTACTTCTCATGAACCAATCCACTATCCTTTAGGTGTTATTAAGGAATCTAAACATAAGAAAGAGGCGACTTCATTTTATGAGTATTTGCAGTCAAAAGACGCACAATCTATCTTTAAGAAATATGGATTTACAGTCCTATCATAATTGCCATGAGCTTTGATGCTATTTTGTCACCAATCTTTCTATCTTTACGAGTAGCTGCATGTGCCACCATTATCGTTACAATTTTAGGAACAATAATCGGACGGGCATTGGCACGCTCCTCATGGAGATACAAAGTAATACTAGAAACGATTTTCTTATTACCAATGGTACTTCCACCAACTGTTATCGGCTTCTTTCTCATTATCATTTTTGGAAACAACAGCCCGATCGGAAGGTGGATTGAATCATTATTTCAGCAGTCTATTATGTTCACATCTACCGCTGCGATCATCGCTTCTACAGTTGTTGCATTTCCGCTTATGTACCAATCAGCGAAAACGGGATTTTCTATCGCAAATGTACAAATTGAAGAAAGTGCTCGTGATCTTGGTGCAAGTGAATATCAAGTTTTTCTGCACGTTACACTTCCGCTTGCATTTCCTGCATTACTAAGCGGGATGATTTTGAGCTTTGTCCGCGCGCTCGGTGAGTTTGGTGCTACACTCATGTTTGCCGGGAACATTCCTGGTAAAACACAGACAATCCCAACTGCAATTTACATGGCCATTGACGCAAGTAATATGCAACTCGCCTGGACACTTGTGGTTATCACTATTAGTATGTCACTCCTATTTCTGCTATGTATTCAGCTTATTAACAAAAGAATTACTAACCTTTAAAGCAGCTTTTTTGGAAGCTGCTTCTTTATTTCTTAGGAAATAAAATATACCACCGGGAAATAACTGAATTTTACCTCTTATTAAAATATACATTTTATTTGAATTCACTTTCTAAAATAGGCAATTTCCTGTTATTATATGGAGGTGTTTCAAAAAATGAAGAAATGAAAACGCATTTATATCGTGAATTCTTCATCCTGTTTTAGCGATCGGTAATCTTCTACTCTATTAGTGGGGCATTACCGATCGTTAGAACGATATGTAACTATATTGGTATAGCAAACCGAAGGGAGTCTTGTAATGGACATTTTATTAGCGCTTCTTCCTGCAATTGCATGGGGAAACATCTTATTAGTAAGCGTAAAAATGGGCGGTGGTGCATATAGCCAAACGGTAGGTATGACAATCGGTGCTCTATTCTTCGCAACAATTATGTATGTATTTACTCAACCAGCTTTAACAATGACAGTCTTAATTGTTGGTTTTATTTCAGGTTTATTCTGGGCTTTAGGACAAGTAAACCAATTAAAAACAGTTGAAAAACTAGGTGTTTCAACTACCGTAACAATTTCTACTGGTATGCAACTTGTTGCAACTTCTATCTTTGGGGTTATCGCTTTCCGCGAGTGGACTACTACTACAACGATCATTCTGGGAACGATTGCAATCCTATTAATCGTAGTTGGTGTTGTATTCACATCATTAGATGATAAAGAAAATGCTCAGCCACCAGGACAATTGAAAAAAGGACTTCTTACTTTAATTGTTTCTACTTTCGGCTATCTTGTATATGTAATTATTATTCGTTGGTATAACATCGATGGTTGGTCTGCTATTTTACCACAAGCAGTTGGTATGTTTGTTGGTGCGGTTGTACTGACATCTAAACATAAACCATTTAACAAATATGCAATCCGTAATGCTTTATCTGGTTTACTATGGGGAACTGGAAACTTATTCTTACTTCTTTCACTACCACGTGTCGGAGTAGCAACAAGCTTCCCATTATCTCAAACTGGAATCGTTATCTCAACATTCGGTGCAATTGTCTTCTTAGGTGAAAAGAAAACAAAACGTCAATTGATCTTTATTGCACTAGGTAGTGTTTTAATTATCGGTGGCGCTGTATTGTTAGGTATGACAAAAGCATAAACTTATAAACTATTAATCTCTGAAGCAGTTATGCTTCAGGGATTTTTTATTACAACTGTTTTTTAAGTATAATAATTTTTATAACCTTATTTGTATTAACCCTCCTCCCTCCATTTTCATCCTTCTCACGATAAGCCTTTTCTTTTTACAAAATTCTCTTAAAAATGGTATCGTTTTTTATAACATATCTCCACTAGAAAGGAATAGAGGATATGCTAACTAAACATCGAATTCTATTTATTGGTGCTGGTCGTATGGCAGAAGCTATATTTTCCGGATTACTTAAAACAAGCAAAGAATACATCGAAGAAATTATCGTTTCTAACCGAAGCAACGTAGAAAAACTGGAACAATTACAAGCGCGATATAATGTGTCTACTACAACAGATTGGAAGCAGCATGTTACATCTGTTGATACGATTGTTTTAGCAATGCCGCCTTCTGCACATGAAGGTTTATTAGCGGAATTATCTCCGTTACTATCGAATCAACTTGTCGTAACGGTAGCTGCTGGCATTGGACCATCTTATTTAGAAGAAAGACTTCCCGTGGGAACGCCTGTTGCTTGGATTATGCCAAATACAGCTGCTGAAATTGGAAAGTCTATCTCCTTATATACAATGGGACAATCAGTAAATGAGATACATCAAGAAACCCTGCAACTGCTTTTAAAAGGCATTGGTACTTCGCAACTTTGCACTGAAGAGGAAGTTCATCAGCTTACTGCAGTTACTGGAAGTGCACCAGCTTTCCTTTATTACTTTGCCGAAAGCTTAATTGAAGCAACAAAAAGTTATGGAGTCGATGCAGCAACCGCAAAACACCTTGTCATTCAAATGATTTCCGGCTCTGCTTCTATGCTTGAACAAACGCAAGATCCAGGTAACCTCCGCGAACAAGTAACAACACCCGGTGGTTCTACAGCTGAAGGTCTCAAAGCTTTATATGAATATAATTTTTCGGAGGCAATTCAAAAAGCAGTAGAAGCAACAAACAAAAAAGCTAGGGGGAAATAATATGAATTTAACAAGTTTAAAAGACTATACAACATTACATAACGGTGTAAAAATGCCTTGGTTCGGTTTAGGTGTTTTTAAAGTAGAAGATGGTTCAGAAGTAATTGAATCTGTAAAAGCAGCAATTAAAAATGGCTATCGCAGCATTGATACTGCAGCAATTTATCAAAACGAAGATGGTGTTGGACAAGCAATCCGTGAATCAGGTGTTGCACGTGAAGAATTATTTATCACATCAAAAGTATGGAATAGCGATCAAGGATATGAAACAACACTTCAAGCATTTGAAACTACATTAGAAAAATTAGGTCTAGAATATTTAGATTTATATTTAGTACATTGGCCTGTAAAAGGGAAATATACCGAATCATGGAAAGCATTAGAAAAGCTTTATAAAGATGGCCGTGTTCGCGCTATCGGTGTGAGTAATTTCCACATTCACCACTTACAAGACGTATTTGAAATTGCTGAAATTAAGCCAATGGTCAACCAAGTGGAATACCACCCACGTTTAGCACAAGAAGAGTTACATGCATTCTGTAAAGAACATAATATCCAGCTTGAAGCTTGGTCACCATTAATGCAAGGACAACTACTAGATAATCCAACGTTACAAGAAATTGCGACAAAATATAATAAATCAACTGCGCAAATTATTTTACGCTGGGATTTACAAAACGAAGTTGTAACAATTCCTAAATCAATTAAAGAACATCGCATTATTGAAAATGCAAACATCTTTGACTTTGAATTAAGTGCTGATGATATGAAAGCAATTCAAGCTTTAAATGAAGATCGTCGCGTTGGTCCAGATCCAGATAATTTTAACTTCTAGTAGAAAAACCACTGCCATATGCAGTGGTTTTCCCGTTTAAGAAAACTGAAAATTTAAACTATATTCCATTTGGTTGACACTTCATTATTCAAGGCGTAAGATTTTGAATTATCAAAGAAACACAAAAATTAATAAAATTTATTTGTTTACTCATTGTATCAAGAGAGGTGGAGGGACTGGCCCTTTGAAACCTCGGCAACAGGTTCATTTTTGAATACTGTGCCACTTCCTGCAAGCTTTATGGCTTGAAAGATAGAATGAGGGACTTCGTTTATATACGGGTGCATAACTTGTACGTAAAAATCCCTCTTTCTCAATATGAAAAGAGGGATTTTTTATTTTTCATTTCCCTCATCATCATCCAAACTTAATTATTTAGGAGGAAAATCAAATGAAAAAGAAGTTTGTACCCGGTATTGCATCAGTTGTAGGAGTAAGTATTTTATTAACTGGTTGCGGTAGTTATAAAAACGAAGCAAGCGGAGCAAATGCAAAAGACGAGGCACCTAGTAAACAGGTTTTAAACTTATCTTCACCTACTGAAATACGAACAATGGATACGGCTCGTGCTACAGATACTGATTCTGGTCAAGTAATGAGAAACGTATTTGAAGGTTTGTATAATCTTGGTGAAGGTAACAAACCTGTTCCTGGTGTTGCAAAATCTCATGAAGTAAGTGGCGATAAAACGAAATACACATTCCATTTACGAGATTCAAAATGGTCAAACGGCACTCCTGTTACAGCAAAAGACTTTGTCTTTGCTTGGCAAAGAGCTGTTGATTCAGCAACAGCCTCTGAATATGCATTTCTATTCTTTGATATTAAAAACGCAACAAAAATTAACAATAAAGAACTTCCAGCCGATCAACTTGGTGTAAAAGCAATTGATGACCATACGTTTGAGGTAGAATTAGAACGTCCTGTTCCGTACTTTATAAGCTTAACAGCGTTCCCAACATTTCTACCAATTAACGAGGAATTCTTTAAAGTACAAGGTGATAAATATGCTTTAGAAGACAATACAATTTTGTACAACGGAGCTTTTACACTAAGCGATTGGAAGCACGAACAAAGCTTTAAATTCAAGAAAAATCCTACCTATTGGGATAAAGATACTGTCAAACTAGAAGAAATCAACTTTAACATCGTAAAAGAAAAGTCTACAGAAGTAAATTTATTCGAGTCAAAACAATTAGATCGTATCAAACTAACATCTGACTTCGTTGATAAATATAAAAAAGATGCTAACTTTAAAGAACGTCCAAATGTAGGCGTACAATTTTTACGCATGAATCAACAAAACAAAGTACTTCAAAACGTTTCTGCACGCCAAGCAATCGATCAAACAATTGATAGAAAATCCTTTGTAAATACGTTATTAAATGATGGCTCTACCCCAACATTTGGTCTCGTTCCAAAAAACTTTGCAAAAGGACCTGAAGGAAAAGACTTCCGTACTGCAAACGGTGATTTAACAAAAGTTGATACAAAATCTGCACAAGAATTATGGAAAAAAGCTAAACAAGAGCTTGGTTCTGAAAAGATAACATTAGAATTATTAACGAGTGATGCTGACCTTGATAAGAAAACTGGTGAATTCTTAAAAGGGCAACTAGAAAAGAATCTAGATGGATTAACAGTAAATATAAAACCGCAACCGCGTAAGCAACAAGTTTCGCTTTTATTAAAAGGTGACTATGAAATCGGAATTGACGGCTGGAGCCCTGACTTTGCGGATCCAATTACATTCCTTGAGCTATTTACAACGAATAACCCTTATAACTTAGATCATTACTCTAATAAGGAATTCGATGAAACAATAGCAAAAGTGAAAACAACTTTAGCTGGTGATGAAAAAGCTCGCTGGGAAGCATTACTAGAATCCGAGAAAATATTATTTAAAGACTCTGTTATCGCTCCTCTTTACCAAAAAGGTGAATCTTATTTAGAACGTTCTTATGTGAAAGGAATTGTGCAAGTAGACTTTGCGGGTCAATTAAACTTCAAGTGGGCAAAAATTGAAAAATAAAGTAAAACCGTAATAAGTGGGGGTTCTTCATCCCCACTTATTATTAGCCCACACCAATTGTTTTTTTAGCAAAATATATTAAAAGTAGGTTCTCTCACACAAGAGAATCTACTTTTTTAATATATTATTCCAAGAAATTAACATTCTATTTTTATTATTGACATATAGTTCTTTCCAGTGTTAATATTCTAAATAATCGAAGAAACGAAATATTTCACCATTAAAATATAATGTCTACTAAGTTGAAACATATAACGATAGATTATAGCTCAACATGTATATACATATAGAACACCTGATTACCTATAAACAAATATTTATAATAGGTTCTATCTCCTTCTATAGCTACTTCAAGACATGGACATTACGACGTTACGAACAACACATTTAGGGAGGAACGAACAATGAAGAAAAAAGTTGTACCTGTTGTTGCATCAGTTTTAGGGGCAAGTCTATTACTAACTGCTTGTGGGGGAAATAAAGATCATGCAAGCGGAGCGAAAGCAAATGATAAAGCACCTGATAAACAGGCAATTAACTTATCATTTGCTTCAGAAATTCCAACAATGGATGTTGCAAAAGCAACGGATGGGGAATCCATGAGCGTAATGCGAAATGTTTTTGAAGGTTTATATGCAATGGGAGAAGATAACAAACCAATTCCTGGTGTTGCTGAGTCGGTTGACGTTAGTCCCGACAAAACAAAATATACATTCCACCTGCGTGATTCAAAATGGTCAAACGGTACTCCTGTTACAGCAAAGGACTTCGTCTTCGCTTGGCAACGTGCCGTAAATCCTGATACAGCAGCTGAATATGCATTCTTATTCTTCGATATACAGAATGCAAAAAAAATAAGCCAGAAACAATTGCCAATTGATCAACTAGGGGTCAAAGCTCTTGATGATAAAACGTTAGAAGTACAGCTAGACCGTCCTGTTCCCTACTTCTTAAGCTTAACGACATTCTCAACATTCTTACCAATTAACGAAGAGTACTTAAAATCTCAAGGAGATAAATATGGTTTAGAAACAAATCATTTAATTTACAACGGTGCTTTCACATTAGATAACTGGAAACACGAGCAAAGCTTCCAATTGAAGAAAAACCCTAACTATTGGGATGCTAAAACTGTAAAATTAGAAGAAATCAACTTCAATGTCGTTAAAGATAAGTCTACAGAAGTTAACTTATATGATTCAGGACAAATTGATCGCGTTGCTTTAACTGCGGAGTTTGTTGATAAATATAAGGGCGATCCAAACTTCAAAGACCGCGCTGAAGTTGGCATTCAATTTTTACGACTAAATCAAAAAAATGAAACATTAAAAAATCAACATGCACGCCTTGCTATTAACGGAGCAATGAATAAAAAAGCATATGTAGAAACAATTTTAAATAACGGTGCTGTCCCAGCTGAAGGAATGATTCCTGCGAAATTCGCAAAGAGTCCAGAAGGTAACGACTTCCGTAAAGAAAACGGAAACCTAGTCAAAGATGATGTGAAAACAGCGAAAGAAAACTGGAAAAAAGCGAAACAAGAACTTGGTACTGACAAAGTAACAATCGAACTATTAACAAGTGATAATGCTTTAGCTAAAAAGACTGGTGAATATTTAAAAGGTGAACTAGAAAAGAATCTAGATGGATTAACAGTGACATTAAAACCACAACCACGTAAACAACAGTTAAAACTACTATTAAGTGGTGACTATGAAATCGGTATTGATGGCTGGGGCCCTGACTTCGCTGATCCAATTACATTCTTAGATTTATTTACAACAGATAGTGCTTATAACTTCGATAAATACTCTAACAAAGAGTACGATGAGCTCATTCATAAAGTGAAAACAGATTTAGCTGGCGATGAAAAAGCACGCTTTGAAGCAATGAAACAAGCTGAAAAAATCCTATTACAAGACGGCGCTGTCGCTCCTTTATACCAACAAGGTCGCTCTTACTTACAACGCTCTTTCATTAAAGGACTTGTAACAACTGACTTCGGCGGTGAATTTAACTACAAGTGGACAGAAGTTGCAAAATAATAAGTACCAGTAAAAAAAGGTATCCAATTGAAGGATACCTTTTTACTTTATACTTCTTTAACTACAGAGCTTCTTCTTCCCTTTACTATTCCTTTTATAGATACAGTAATCACTGCTACCAATTGTGTAACTAATATAATGACTAATAATGAAATAATATTTTTCTCTAAACTAACTCCCCCGAATATTATTGTATAATAGCCATTCGCTGCATATGTTGCAGGAAATAATTCGCCGATTGTTTGATATGTTTTAGAAAGCATCTCATGTGGTACGATTACACCCGAACTCACAAGTTGTAACGATAGTGAAATTATATTAAAGATCATACCTGCGTTTCCAAACACAGTTAGAAACATTTGTGTTAATGAAAGAAAGGCAAAGAAGACTATCGCTTGAAACATCCATATACTCCATACTGCTTCATGTATTTCAATTTGAAACCCTTTCATCAAACCAATTGTAATACATGCCAGCAAAATTGATACTGTACCGTTAATGATTTGTCGGGATAAGAAATTACTCCAACCGCCCTTTACTTCTTTTGCAACTTTTGATAGTTCCATACTCATAATCATTGCTCCTACAAATGAAGCTAATACGATCATTAGCGGTACCATATTAACTGAAAATCCTTTTGCATCATTTACTTTATGAACTGTAAAACCAATTGAATCTTCGGTTAACCCTTTTATCACTTCTACATTCTCAGGTCCTGCAGCTTGTAGCTTTCCGACAATCGCTTGTTTCTTATAATTTGCTATCTCTTTATTTACATTATCTCGAATTTGTTTTGCAGCCCCTTCCATCATTTGCTTTGCCATCATGGCATTCGCTTGATTAATGCGGAAGTTTAAATTTGATTTTCCTGTTTCATTTATATCCTTTGAAAAAGAAGCAGGAATTTCAATAATCATATCGTACACATGGTCATTCATTTCCTTGTTTGCTTTTTCCACAGACCGTTCTGCTTTCACCTGAAATGGTAAATTTCTCTGTAAGCCTTCTGCTATTTTACTCCCTATATTTCCATCCTCATTCACAATAGCAATACGCATTTGATCTGCTCGTTCATTCACTCCATCATATGCCGTTAACCAAACACAAAAGAAAATAAGTTGGAAGGATAGCGCTACTACCATTCCTACATACGTACCTGGTCTTTTTAAAAACTGTTTTAATGTATCCATCTTCCCGCTCTCCTATTTAGCAAGCAAGTACATACTTGCATTTTATTTTAAATAAATACTAGGGTCTTAATGCCCTAGCATATAAAACAATATTATTTTCAATAAATTTCTCATCATCAACTTCTGTCAGGTGATCTGCAAAACGTAATTTAGATAAGAAATATCCAAAATTGATCCAGATAAAGTTCATTACTTGCGCTTCAATATTCGTATCAACAATGTTTCCTTTTTCCTGCATTTTTGCAAAATAGATGCTTAATTCTTCTTTTAGTCCTTGTGGTATTTTAGCAATTTCCCCGTCTAATTCAGGAAATTCTCCAGCCTCACGTATACCAATAGCAATAATATCTTTTACCCCATCTAAAAAATTATGATAATGCCTTGCTAAGTTCTTTAAATCCGTTTCTAATTCCCACACAATTTCTGTTTGTAAAAACTGTTTTAAATGCGGTACATATGAAAATTCAGCAACTGCAGCTTCAATAACACCCTTCTTACTTTTAAAATTGCGGAATATCGTTACTTCATTAACACCAGCACGCATTGCAATTTCTTTCGTTGTCGCTGCTGTATATCCTTTTTCTTTCACTAATTCAATTGCTGCTTGAATGATTTTTTCTGCTGTCTTTGAGCGCGCCATAAAACCCTCTCTTCCTCATGCAAGTGATCACTTACATTTAGATTATATACCTTTTCTAATAATTGTCAATAATCCTCTTCCCCTTCTTGTTGCATTGAACTAAAACTCATTATAAATGTAATCATAAATATCAAATATGTTCTCCACGTCAAAGAAGGTACATACCCTGACCAAAGATAGCTAATTAAATAGTTAATCCCCATAATACAAGACGATATTACTAAACTAATACTTATTAGTTTTACATATTTGAGCATATCTTTTCTCCTTATTTTTTATTTTTCTACTTCTTCAAATTGCAGATTCACCGGCTCTTCTAAGAGTGTTTCATAAAAATTTTCTGCCAAATCTGTTGAAGGAATTTTTTCATCTACTTCATCAAATCGAATACTATCTAGCCATACACAACCTTCTCCTGATAATAAAACACCGAATGCAATACCAAGCGCCCCTTCTTTTATATCTAATACAACCGAGTACGATTGCCAGTTATTCGTATTTTTAATTGGACGATTTTGCATATTATCCATAGCGAGCGGTTCTGTATCTTTCCCATCTACTCGCATCCACAATCCTGCCCAATCTCTTACATTCTCACTCTTAATAAACGCTGTTAAACGTAATCTTTTACCTACATATTTATCTGCTCGGAACATTTGCATTAATGTTGAAAATCCTCCATGCGTAACATTCTCATTTGCTTTTATGTATGCAGATACTTTTCCTTGATGGACAATTTCATAATCTAAACCCATCTCATATTCAGCAGGATGACTTCCACTTAAGATCCATCCTTTCGGTATACCTTTTTGCATTGAAACACCCTCTCTTTCTATATAAAATGACTGAAAGTACTTTCGATATTTCTTTGGTGGCAATTGAAACATTCTTTTAAAAGCTCTCGTAAATGCCTCTTGTGAGGAAAAACCGTATTGCACTGCAATATCAATAACAGCTCTCTCCGTTGAAACTAAAACTTGCGCAGCATGAGTTAACCTTCTCTTTCGAATATAATCTGTTACACTCATCCCGATATACTTTTGAAAAATGCGATGAAAATGGTACATCGATACGGCACTGTGAGACGCCACTCTTTCTGTTGTAAGCTCCTCATGTAAATGATCCTCTATATATTCAATCGCCTGTTTTATCATCTCTTTATATTCTTCATGCATGTTAGTACCCCCTCACAACTTCAATTTACCATATACATACAAATCATTTTTGATTTAAATTGCGGATTATCCCTTGTGGCTATAGGGTAATAATTTATTTTCAACTCATACATAATTACATGATTTTGGGAAAAACTTGTATAGAACGAATTTACATAAGGAGGAATTTATAATGAGAATTTTACTATCAGTTTTATTAGCTCTTATGCTAGTACCTGCATTAACAGGATGTAAAGCTCCTGTTAAAGAAGACACAACTTCTAATAAAAAGACTACAGAAGAGGCAAAGAATGAAGCTCCTGCTGATTTAAAACTAGACTTTAATGAATTCGATTTAAAGGCAGACTACCAAGATACAAAGAAAGACTACGAAGCTGACTATAAAAATGTAGCAGCAGATAAGAAAATGGAAGCAAAAATTGAAGATCATAAAGCAGATGTAAAATTAACAGGAGACGAGGCTATCACAAAATTAAGCCCACTTCTACAAGAATTAAAATTTAATAAAGATACTCCTGACCAAGAAGTAATCGATCAAGTAGTAAACGTGTTCAAGCTTGATAAAGACTACCAAAAGTTCGATTTAGAAGTTGTCTTCTCTGATGGAACGAAAAAAGAATATAAAAGAGAAATAAAATAAAGAAGTAGGCGGTTGCCTACTTCTTTATTTTTGCATATCTTAAATCTGGCTTAGATCCAACATAATATTGAAGTCCAGATACCGTTTGTTTTTGTAAATAGGAATCCGAAGGGAATATAACCGGAATTAATGGTGAATCTGCAAACATAATATCTTCCGCTTTATGCAGTAAGTCAAAACGCTTATCTTCATTTTGTTCAACTTCTGCTTCCTTCACTAAAGCATCAAATTCTTTATTATGCCATTTTGCATAATTGTTTGGACCATCACCTGCATATAAATCTAATTTAGTAATTGGGTCTAATAGAGAACCGCCCCATCCCATATAAGCTAATTGAAAATCACTTTGTTTATATGTATCGATGTAACTCTTCCACTCTTTATTTTCTAATTTAATATCTACGCCAAGATTTTTCTTAAACATTTCTTGCATTGCTTCTGCTACTTTTTTATGTTGTGTATCTGTAGTGAATTTTAATGTTACTTCAGGTAATGTAGACCAGCCTTGTTCTTTCATACCTTCTTCTAGTAATTTTTTCGCTTCTGCTGGATCAAATTTAACGTAACCACCTTTTTCTTTACGGAAATCACGGCCACTTTGTGTTTTTGCTCCTTCTGGAACGAATGCATTTGCTTCTTGTGCATTGTTTTTATACAGTTTTTCAACGATAAACTTACGATCAACTGCTAATGAGAATGCTTTACGTACTTTCGCATTTGTGAATGGCTCTTTTTCTACGTTAAACGAATAAATATAAGATGAGAATCCCGCAACACGCTTATATTCTTTATTTCCTTTTTCTTTCTCAATCATTTCTTGTGGTAAACCACTTAGTAAATCTAATTCTTTTGATTTGTATAATTGGTACGCTGTTTTAGAATCTGGAATAATACGAAACTCAATTTCTTTTAATGTTACCTTTTTATCGTAGTATTCTTTATTTTTTTGTACTGTAATAGCCTGATTATGCTTCCATTCTTTTAACGTGAATGGTCCGTTCGTAATTAACTCTTTTGGATCTGTTTTTAATTTATTATTATCATCAATTGATTTTTTAGATAATGGAATGAATAATGAGCTTGCTAATTTTTGTTTAATGGAAGACACTGGGTGTTCAAGTGTTACCTTTAATGTTTGAGGATCAATGACTTGAATGCCAACTTGTCCTTCTTCACCTTTTCCAGTATTGTATGCCTCTGCCCCTTTAATAAAGTACATTTCTGTCGCATTCATAGAACCCGTTTTCGGATTTAATAATCGCTTCCATGCAAATTCAAAATCATTTGCTGTAATAGCAGAACCATCTGACCATTTAATATCTTTCTTTAAATGAATTGTATACTCAGTTCCATCAGCATTTACTTCTTCTTTCTCTGCTAATTCATTTTGATATTTCCCATCACTATCTTGCGTATATAAGCTTGAGAATAAATGTCCAATTACATAACCTGAAGTACTATCTGTCGCAATAGCGGAATCAAGTGTATATGGATCGCTACCAATATTCGTTACTAATCGATCTCCCTCTCCCTTACCAGCACTCGCCTTTTGCGTCTCTTTCTTACCGCAAGCGACAGAAGTAATTGCTAAAACAGTCATAATGACAAACAGTAAAAACTTCTTCATCCTACATTCTCCTTTAACCTGAAATTTTTGGTGTTGATGCTAATAATGTTTTTGTATAAGAATGTTGTGGATTACGGAATACTTCGTCCGTATTTCCAAATTCAACAAGTTCTCCTTTATATAAGACAGCCACTTTTTCACATAAATAGTGAACCATCGGTAAATCGTGCGCGATAAATAAATATGTATAGCCTTGTTCTTTTTGAATCTTTTGCAGCAAATGTACAATTTGAATTTGCAATGAAACATCTAATGCCGAAATTGGTTCATCAAGAATCAATACTTCTGGCTCACACAATAACGCCCTTGCAATAGCAATCCGTTGTCGTTGTCCTCCGCTAAATTCGTGCGGGTAGCGATCAATATATCGTCTATCTAACCCAACACGCTCTAGCGCATCACCCGCGACTTTATCTTTCAATCCTTTATCGCCGAGTCCGAATGAAATATATCCTTCTGTTACGCTATCGCGTACTTTCCAGCGCGGATTTAATGCTGCTGTGGAATCTTGAAAAATAAACTGTACTTTCTGTAAGAAATCACGCTTATGAGCTGCCTTCAACTTGTGAACGACTTGACCGTTATAATCAATTTCACCAGACGTTGGGCTCTCGATCCCAGCTATGAGCTTACCAAGTGTTGTTTTTCCAGAACCACTCTCTCCAATAATGCCAAGTGTTGTTCCTTTTGGGATAGAAAGTGATATATCTTTTAACGCTGCAATTTCTTTATTTTTACTTCCATACGTTTTCGTTACTTGCTTTACGGTAATTAAATCTGCCGTCATGAGGCATTCACCTTCTCTTTTGATTTCGCTTCGTTATGCTCAAGAACATGCTGCCAGCAATGTGAGCTATGCTCCCCAGAATATGTTGTTCTCTCTGGAAAACGATGAATACATTCTTTGATTGCTACCGGACAACGATTTACAAAAGGACAACCAAAGCTATTTAACGTCTCAATGGAAGGTGTCGTTCCTTCGATTGCACGTAATACTTTTTCGGTATCATCCATATTCGGAATTGCTTGTAATAAGCTTTTTGTGTATGGATGTTTAGGAGAACCTATTACTTCCTGTATCGTTCCTTTTTCAACGACACGCCCTCCGTACATAACAACTACTCGGTCAGCTACTTCACGTACAAGTGCCAAATCATGTGTAATTAATAAAATACTCGTATTTTGTTTTTCTTTTCTTTCTTTTAATAGCCCCATAATTTGTTTCTGAATCGTTACATCTAATGCCGTTGTAGGTTCATCTGCAATAACAAGCTTTGGATGACAAGCAAACGCAATCGCTAAACAAATACGCTGTCTCATACCGCCGCTTAATTGATGTGGGTACTGTTCAAAGCGTTTCTCTGCTTCATGTATCCCTAAATCATTTAATAAGTTAATTGCAATTTTTTTTGCCTCTTTTTTCGATTTCTTTTCGTGTTGCAAAATCACCTCTGTAATTTGCCTTCCCACCTTCATCGTCGGATTTAAAGATGAAAGTGGGTCTTGAAAGATAAAAGAAATATCTTTCCCACGAATTTGATTCCATTCTGCTTCCTTTAAATTTGTTAATTCCTTTGATTGGAAAGATACATTTCCATCATCAATGTGAATTACTTCTTGATTTAAGCCGATAATGGATTGTGCTGTAACACTTTTTCCTGAACCACTTTCTCCTACAAGTGCAACTATTTCACCCTCGTTAATAGAAAAGGAAACATGCTTCACAATTGCTTGCTTACTGGTCTCTTTTTCAACGGCTAACGTTACGTTTTCTAAAGATAAGAGCTGTCCCATGTTTTTTCTCCTTTCGATTCCGTTTTACGATTTTCGGATCAATTGCATCTTGCAAGCCATCACCAATTGCATTAAATGCGAACATGATGAGTGCAATCATGATTGCCGGGAAGAATAGCTGCCACCATTCCCCACTTAGTAATGTCCCAAGTGCATCGTTCGTCATCGTCCCCCAACTCGCTGCTGGTGATTGCACTCCAAGACCAATGAAGCTTAAAAATGATTCTGAGAAAATAGCCGCTGGAATTGTAAATGACAAATTCACGATAATAATGCCTGTTAAGTTTGGAATTAAATGTCCATATATAATTTTCATATGCGATGTACCTAATCGCTCCGCTGCAATAACAAACTCTCTTTGTTTTAAAGACAAGACTTGAGCTCGAATGAGACGAGCCATTCCAATCCACCCTGTTAATGCAAGGGCGATAATGATGGTAAAAAGACCTGGTTTCATAACGATTAATAGTAAAATAACAATTAATAAATACGGGATACCGTATAACACTTCGATTCCTCGTATAATCCACTCATCAATTAATGTCCCAAGGCGATTGCGCCCTCTCACATATCCACTAAATCCACCGATCAGTACACCTAGCCCTATATCAAGAACTGCTGCTACCAATCCAACTGTTAGCGAAATTTTCCCGCCAGCCCATGTACGTGCCCATATGTCTCTACCTAAATCATCTGTTCCGAACCAATGTTCACTACTAGGCGGTAAGTTTGTTGCCTCTTTTACTTGCTCACTCGCAGTAAATGGCGTTAAACTTTCACCAATAAGCGAGAATACAATAATGAGTAATAACGTCACTGATCCTAAAACTGCGATTGGATTCGATACAAACTTACGAAGTACTTCCTTTTTTCGGCTAATCGTTTGCTGATCTTTATTTATCGTTAATTCTTTTTTCTCTTCATTCGTTAATAACTGTTTATTAATTTCATAAGCTCCCATTTAAATATCCCCCCTCCTTACGTAATAGAACGAATACGCGGATCAACAATACGATGAATAATATCTGTAATGAAAATACAAGAAATTAATAATGCACTATAGAAAATCGTTGTTCCCATAATCACTGGATAATCTCGGTTAAAAATACTGTCTACAAAATATTTTCCCAGACCAGGAATTGAAAAAATCTTTTCAATAACGAAAGTACCTGTTAACAATCCCGCCATTAATGGTCCAACAAATGTAAGTACTGGAACAATTGCATTTCGAAGAGCGTGCCTTATAATGATTTTTTTAATTGTTATACCTTTCGCTCTTGCTAATTTAATATAATCACTCTGCAATACTTCGATCATATTAGAACGAACAAATCTTGTAATAACCGCGATTGGTCCTAATGCCAATGCGAAAGATGGTAATACTGTATGTTCAAATGTACCCCAAGAGGCTACTGGTAAGAGCTCGAATTGAATAGCGAATACTTGTATAAATAGTGGTGCTAAAATAAAACTCGGAATAGAAATACCGAGGATGGCAAGTAAACTTACACCGTAATCAATTACCTTCCCATGATAGAGAGCAGCAAATGTACCTGCAGCAATTCCGACTAGCAATGAAATAACAAGTGCTTGTAAACCAATAATTGCTGATGGACCAAAACCAGTTGTTATAATTTCTGATACACCTTGCCCGGTTGATTGAACAGATTCACCAAAATCAAAATGAACTACGCCGTCTAAATAAGCAACATATTGATTCCATAACGGTTCATCAAGGTGATACTTCGCTCTCATGTTTTGGATCACTTCTTCAGGAAAGATTTTTGCATCTGATGAAAATGGATCCCCCGGAATAATATGCATAATTAGAAATGTCACTGTCGTAATAACCCATAGCGTGAACACCATAACTGATAATTTTTTAATTACATACACTTCAATAACCCCCTAAACACATGTATTTACTTAGTTTTATTAACGTACTTTTTCCATTACTCCCTTTTCTCTTTTTAGAATACAAAAAGCCTTGATCTTAAAAAATAAGATCAAGGCTTAATAAACAAAGGCCCATCACTTATCTTTCAAGACTTGCTTGCTGGAATTAGCACGGTGTTCCTATTACAGAACCCGCTGCTGAGGTGTCATAGGGCCAGTCCCTCTACCTCTCTGGATAAGTAAATTGCTATATTATTATTTGGTTCAAATTGTATATTTCGAATTATAATTCTGAAAAAATGAAAAGTCAATCAAATTGGATATATTTAGAAAAATCAGTTTTTAATACTTTTATTTATCTATGTCGTATTTCGCCTATAATAAAAAAAGATATGAAAGGAGCTATAAGATGGACCCCTTACTTCTAGCTACTATAGGATTACCCTTAACAATCGTTATACTTGTCATCATCGGCTTCTACAAACTCTTCATCAAAAAGAAAAGCATCACCTCTTTTTACACACCCTTTGATAATATTACTGGACAAACTATTTCCGAATTTCACGAAGAACAAAAGGTATTAGTATCCGAGGATGAAGACGGCGATGGTAAGAAGAAAAAATAACCTTGCACAGGCAAGGTTATTTTTTCGTTTCTGCTTGAAAACGTTTATAGTATGTCGATGCTGTTGCAAAGTTAATTTCTATATCACGAATCAACGATGAATCTTCTTCTTTAGCTAACTTCTGTAATTTTTTCATTGCTTGTTCCGATTCATCTAAGAAACCAGCATATACCTCATGTTCTTGCTCTTTCGACTTTGGAACACGAATTTCTTTACGTATATGATCAATATCTTCTAACATGCTAGTCGTTACCTTTTGCACATCTTCTTTATATGTAGCATTCGTTATTTCCTTACCGCCCTTTTCTTTTGCCACTTCAAATAACTGCAGTGCTTTATTAATTTCTTTATTCATCTTTACATCGTATTTTTCATGTACTGCAAGATATTCTTTCATCTCTTCTGTTTGTTCAGTAGATTGCTCTACCTTTTCTTTCGGTTCTTTCGTATCTTTATTTCCATTACACCCTGCTAGAAGGAGCATACTTCCCATTACAGCAATACCCAAAACCTTCTTCATCTCTTCTTCTCCTTTTATCTACAGCTATTACTTATAGTTTCTTTTATCTCCACTTGTTATTATACCGAGAACACCCTACTTTTTACACTTAAGACGAGATCTTAATATACACACCAACATTTTTGTCACAGTATCGTCACTTTATGCAAATAACTTTTGCACTGCTTTACTACAGCACCTTACAAAACTATATGAGGTATTTCAAAGAAATGAAAAAAGAACTGATTCAAATATTCCCTTTGAATCAGTTCTTTTTTGTTAAGCCTCTAAATTTTGTCTTGCTTGCAGTTCAAACTGCTTTTCACTTCTTCTAGCCATAAATAAATAGCACAGTACCGCACCAATTTCACAAAGAGCTATTACAACACCCATCGGTAATGCGGTGTTACTTCCACCAATACCTACTAGCGGTGCAACAAGCGCTCCTGAAATGAACTGTAATAAACCTAATAAAGCTGATGCTGTTCCTGCAGCTTGTTTTTGATTTCTCATCGCTAATGAGAACCCAGTTGTTGAGACAACCCCAACACTTGATACGACAAGGAATAACGAGCATAAAACACCAATTAACCCTATTCCTAGTAAGATTGTCAATAGTAAAGATAAACCACCAACAGCTGCAATAATGATACCAGAGACAAATAATGTCTTCTCATTCACTTTCCCCGCTAAACGACCCGTAACCTGACTAGCAATAATAATACCGATACCGTTGATTGCAAAGAATAAACTAAATTGCTGTGGTGATGCCCCGTATATATTTTGCAATACAAATGGTGATCCCGAAATGTAAGCGAACATTGCCGCTGTTACTAATCCTTGTGACAATGCATATCCCATAAACAAACGATCTTTTAGGAGTTTTCCGTACGTCGCTAACGTCCCTGACAAACCACCTGTTTCTCTTTCTTCAGGAGGTAATGTTTCACGTAATACGAAAGTAGCTGATATTAACATGAATACACTAATTGCTCCAAGAACGATGAAAACACCACGCCATGTTGTAAACTGCAATAATTGTCCCCCAATAATCGGTGCCAAAATAGGTGCTGCTCCGTTTACTAACATGAGCAGTGAGAAGAACTTCGTCATTTCAGAACCCGAGTACATATCACGTACCATTGCACGTGATATAACAATTCCGGCTGATCCTGAAGCTCCTTGTAGGAAGCGCAATAACACTAAGGTCCAAATAGATGGCGCAACAGCACAAAGTAAAGAAGAAGCAACATAAATAATAAGAGCAATAATAAGAGGTTTGCGTCTTCCGTAAATATCACTAATTGAGCCAACAAATAATTGTCCTACTGAAAGCCCAAGCAAACAAGCTGTTAATGTAAGCTGGGCTAGGGATGCACCTGTTTGCAAGTCATCCGTTAATTTTGGTAACGAAGGCAAATACATATCAATAGATAATGGCCCAATCGCCGTAAGTGTTCCTAATACAAGAATCATCCATAACCTGTTCATCTTTACAGGCTTATATATTTCCTGATTAACTTCATTCACTTTTTTCGTTCACCCTTTCCTATACATACTAAATCGTAACAATTATAGTTACAACATAAACATACGTCAAGTATAGCGCATTTTCCTGTTTAATTCTGTAAAAAAAAGCGATAGAATTTCTATCGCTTTACTTGTTCAAATTACTATTTGTAAATTTAGATACGGAAGACATCGCCTCTCCTGTATCTAAATATGTGATTTGAATTGGATCTCCCACTTCTGTAAACATAGCATATGGGAATTTCTTCACAGGTATCATAAATACTTTTTGTTCATTCTCTAACAGTACGTACACGATTGTATTTTCACCTGATTTTTCTTTATATACACGTTGTACAGTGCCTTCTTTTTGCGCCTCTTTTCCATTTGAAGTCGGTCTAAATGAATCTCCACTTCCACTCAGCGCATTTTTATAATTCTCAAGCGCTTCTTTTTGCGTCGAACCTGTTGCAAATACTTTCGCATTAGAAGCATAGATAACTGTATGAGCACGTACTAACCCCCCGTCATCAATAACAGGTACAATCCAAGAAGGTTTACCATACACGTTATAAATAACCGGCATTGTCCCATGCCACTTTTCTCTCTTAAAGGAATTATCCACTACTTCCGAAGCAGCCGAACCATCCATAATTCCCTTTACTTCTTTTCCGTTATAGTAATACAACTTACCTGTACGCGCATCAATGAGTGAGTAACCTAACGCAGAATCTACTCCCTCTTTCGGAGAGGTGAAATCAGTAAAGTAATATAACGTTCCATCCTTACCGAAGATTGGCGTAACTCCTTCTTTCGTTCCCCACTCAGTCGGAATCTTCATGTCCGTTTGCGAGAATTTTGTATTCCAAAATCCGTGAATGTACTTACCGAAATACGTATTTAATGTAGATGCGGTCTCGTGATTTAATACACCATCAACAAATTTAGGTGCCTTTCCTTTATCGTATCTTTTCACTTCACCTGTTTGTGCGTCTACTACTACAACGCCCTCTACTTCGAATCCGGATCTTCCCGAAATAAATTCACCATACGTCATTGTATAATACGGTTTCCCTTTATCATCAACTTCGAATTTAGGTTTCCCTTTAAAAATTAAATCCCGTTCTGCTTTTCGAACGACACGTTCTAATTTATTACCAAAAAACATGCTTGGCACATATTTCATTTTATAACCGAGATGCAGTTTCGCTTCCGCATCAGGATTCGTACCTGACATCGTTACGTATCCTGGAATTGCCTCAGCTTTACGTGCTTTAAAAAATCCTGAAACTTCAATTGGTGCTACATATAAAGCCTCACCATTTACCATTTGTGGCGTTAATTCTCCTAGCTCAAAATAAGCTACTTTCGGAATGTCCCCAAATACTTTTTTCATTTTATTCTCCGCTGTCTTTGGCGGCACTGTAAACGGCTGATCATTTTCAGTAAATGGCTCTGAAATATCTTTCTCTACTTTTACAACAGAATCATATTTCTTTTGCGAGATTACTATATCATGCAAATAACCAAAATAGCCGTAACTTGCTAGTAAAACAAACATTAGAAGTCCTTTTAACGTACCTTCTAATTTCCCTATTTGATCTTGTGAAAATAGAACAAGCCCAATTAAAATTGCTACTGCAACAGAATAATGAGTAAGAATCGAATCTGGGCGATCATCAATTAGCCAAAAATATTCATAGATTGCAATACCTATCCAAAATAAAACAGGAATAACTAAAATGGATGATTTCTTACCCTTTACAACCTTCTCATCCCCTTTCTTATCCACTGCTCGAAGTTTACTACCGCTTCTTGTCCATGGAATCAAAAACAAAGTGAGAATAGCTAAAATTAAAAATTTCATCAAAGGCAATGTCCCCTTTTCATTTGTCTTCCCTTTTAGTATAACAAATAAAGGGTATTCAGGTAAAAATGGGAATGATTATATTTTTTTACTACTTAATACAACTCCGCTTACTACATATAAGATAGATGCAATATAAAAAATCGTACCAATCGTAAAGAAATCTACTAAATATCCCGTTACAATAATTGCTACTGCTCCTCCAATCGATGTCCACACATGATATTTTCCAATCTCATAACCAGCATTTTCTTGCACAACTTTTCGCGCTAACGATGTCTTCTCCGTATTACGCTGCACAGCACCTAAAACACCCATTAAAATTTGAAGAATGTACACATGCCAAACTTCCGTGGCAATCGGGAAACAAAGCATTAATACTGCCATGGACCAAGCATATATAATTAATAATTTCTGATCACCTACTCGATCAGACAACTTTCCTACTACCGGATATACAAGTGCTGAAGTTAAGGCAAATAAGCCATACGCCCAGCCAAACTGCGAGAAGCTATTCCCAACATTCCGAAGCAATAGAATGTAAAAAGGAAATACCATACTTCCCGCCATCATAATGATGCTTTGTGATGCTACAAATCTTCTATATGTCATTTGTTATACTCCTTATAAAATAAATTCACAAACCGTTCCTCTGAGTCTACTTCCTTCTTCTTCTGAAGGAACTCTTCTATGCGAGGATATGCTTTCTTTAACTGCTCTTTCGTTGGATACGAATAATACGGTAAATAATAACTACCATTATGATTTAACGTAACATCAATCATCTTCTGAATGACTGCTTTTGTTTTCTTTATTTCATCCTCTGAGCGCCCTTGATTAATTAAAAGCACAAGCGCAAACATATCATCTTTCGCATAAGATAGTACCGCATTTTCATTCTTTTCTACATAGCGAATGGTAATGTTAAGAAGGTTTAATTCCTCTTCATTCAAAACACTTCGCAAGTCATCTATATACGCTGCAAAACTATCTATTGGTACGAAATATTCCTGTAAAATCTCGGTCAAGTTTGGATTATCGTATTCCATAAAGGCACTATCCGATCTCATTACATTATTTCGTGTTTCGTACTTACCATTTGTACGTTCAAAATAACTTCTTTGTATATCCCAAAATGTATCCTTTCCCCAATCACTATAGCGTGATAAACCGAGTAAAAATTTTGGCGCAGCTATAATATTTTCTTCTTTCAATTTACTGTACTCTTTCAACCTCTGCTGATCTTTTGCTAATACATAATCTGTCACATACATTTCTTTTAAAAATGAATGTGGGGCAACAGAAATACGTGCTAAATGCATGCGTATATTCTCATCCCTTCGCACTTTATTCTTAAAATATGAAGAGTACTCTTTATAATCTAGTACCTTCGTATGCGCTTCATACAATTCATCATCTGTTAACTTTAGCGTCACATCTAAAATCACGCCAAACAATCCATATCCCCCAATTACATACGGAAACAGATCCGCATTTTCTTCTCTACTTACATTACGCACCTTACCATCTGCCATTAACAACCTAAACGACTCTACTGTATCAATCAATGCTTCATGACGAATATCACGCCCATGTACATTTACACTTAATGAACCACCAACAGTAAAAATATTTTGAGATTGCATCACTTGAACTGCAAGACCATATGGATTGATTTTCTTTTGAATGTCATTCCATGTGACACCACTTTGCACTCTAATCCTCTTCTTCTCCGCATCGAATTCTAATATTTCATTATACCCTTTCATATCAAGCATCGTACCGTTCGGATAATACGTCTGACCGCCTTGGCTATGCTGCATACCTGCAATAGAAATCTTCTCTCCAGAAACGTTTGCATCTTGCACGACCTGTTTTAATGAACTTTCATCCTCAGCATGTTCAACACGTTTAATTTTCGTTGGAAGTAACTTTCCTACATCGCTCATAATTGGATGATTTAGTTGCTCTTTATATGTATTTACAGATGTTGCAAGCAACACTGTATAAGCTACAATGACCACCGCTATCTTTCTTTTTTTCAAATGACACTCTCCTCTTCTACAGTTTTCCCTCTTCATATTGTACCTAGTTTCCTAAAAAGAAAGTATACCAAAAAGAGGGGACCTTATTTTAGGTCCCCCCTCATCAAAATTGTTACTTTGCTGCTGGCAATTGTATTGGGTCAAACTTTTCGTACGACGTATATTTTGCGTTCGTAATAATGTGTGCTTTATCCTTGCCATTACTACTCATAATCATGTCTATCTTTGCTGATTCATATTTAAAATCTTTTGTAATGATATATTCTGCATCCACTTCTTCTATCTTCGCATTTTGTGCTTGTAACATTTTCTTCTGCGTTTCATCCATGCTAGTTAACATACTTTCTGTTTCTTGCCCTTTTAATGTAAATTTCAGTTTATATTTATCTCCGCTTTTCTCCATCTTCATTTTATCTAAAACTACTTCCGGTACTTCTAACTTATCTATAATATCTTGAGTCGCTTTCATTCCACCAGCGTTTAATTGCTCCTCTGGTACGGTTATAACTTCTCCTGTATTAGGTTTTTTTACCTCACCAGCAACTTTACCATCCACAGTATACACTACAACATCTGTACCAGAAATATTCATTTCAGAACGAGAATTCTTTGTCTTTGGCTCTAATTGCATCTTAGCCTTTAATATATTCATCTCTGTTTCTTCAGCTTTTATCTCTACGTCATATGTCATCGTTACATGTTCTTCATTTTTAAAAGCTTCGTTCGTTTTCTTGAAAACATCCTTCGCTGCTAATTCTTTTTCTTTCTGCATGGCTTCCTTTTTCGGTTCATCAGTTTTTGTTGTTTTCTCATTGCTACACCCTACCCCTAGACTGATTGCAAACACTAAACTTGAAATAAAAATAATTTTTTTCATAATGTCGCCCCCTTTCCCAAAATAATATCACCTCTTTTCCTATGAAATCTATACAATGTTTAATCTATATTCGCTATATAGCGACATGTTTAATGAAGATTTTAAATATGATGTAAATAACAACAACTCATTTCAGGAGGTCATTATGAAGGCGATCATTTGCACACAGTATGGACCACCTAACGTTCTTCAGCTTCGAAATATAGAGAAACCTACGCCTAAAAAGAACGAAGTATTAGTTAAAATTCACGCAACAAGTGTATCAACTGGAGATTGTAGAATACGCGGTTTTAATAGTCCCCTCTTATTTTGGATTCCTATGCGGATTATATTAGGTTTCAGAAAACCAAGAAAACCTATACTCGGCGTAGAGTTATCCGGTGAAATCGAAGAAATAGGAACAGATGTAACTCAATTTAAAAAAGGTGATCCAATTTTTGCATTAACAGAACTAAACCTCGGTGGTTATGCCGAGTACACATGCGTACATGAAAGTGGATTAATAACATTAAAACCTACCAATGTGACGTATGAAGAAGCGGCAGTTATTCCTTTTGGCGGAACTTCAGCATTACATTTCCTAAGAAAGGGCCGTATAAAAAAAGGGAAACAAGTGCTCATATATGGTGCCTCAGGATCAGTAGGAACAGCTGCTGTACAACTTGCTAAATATTTCGGTGCGACCGTTACGGCTGTTTGTAGTCATTCAAATTTTGAACTCGTTCAATCTTTAGGAGCTGATACAGTAATTGATTATACGAAAGAAGATTTTACTAAGCGGTGCGAGCGCTACGATATTATATTTGATGCAGTTGGGAAATATAAAAAATCCCTTTGCACAAATACATTAACACCCAATGGAAAATATGTATCTGTTAATGGAATGATGGCAAAGGTAAGTAAAGAGGATATGATTCTACTAAAAGAACTAACTGAAACAGAACATTTAAAACCTGTTATTGATAGAACCTACCGATTAGAAGAAATTGCTGAAGCTCATATGTATGTGGAACAGGGACATAAGAAAGGTAATGTTTCTATTACCTTAAAATAAAATATATTCAGAAAATAACGTTGACAATTCTTTTTGTAAGATTTACTATTAGTACCATATTAAAAAACTACATACACATACTCTTATCAAGAGTGGCGGAGGGACTGGCCCGATGATGCCCGGCAACCGAGCTTATAACGTATAAGCTAAGGTGCTAATTCCTGCAAAACGAGTTTTCGTTTTGGAAGATAAGAGAGGAATCTATTTTGTCTATTCGGCACCTCTCTTATTTTTGAGAGGTGCTTTTTATTTTGGAACGTATATTAAGGGGGAATTATAGATGAAGAAAGTATTATTAAGCATTGTAAGTGGGGCTGTATTATTATTAGGCGCATGTAGCGGAGGTTCAGATAAAGAAGTAAAAGCGTTAGATGAGAAAAAGATTACTGTCGGTGTAACAGGTGGACCGCATGAACAAATTTTTGAGAAGGTAAAAGAAGTGGCTGCGAAAGACGGGCTCGAAATCGATATAAAAGTATTTAATGATTATGTAGCACCGAACGTATCACTCGATGAAAAAAGCCTTGATGTAAATAGCTATCAAACGAAATCATATTTAGACGTATTTAAAGCTGAACGTAATATGAAATTAACCGAAGTATTTTCAACAGTAACATTCCCTATGGGCGTATATTCAAAAAGCTTAAAGGATGTAAAGGACTTAAAAGATGGCGATGCAATTGCTGTACCAAATGATCCAACGAATGAACTTCGAGCTTTAAAACTATTTGAAAAAGCAGGTGTTTTAAAAGTGGATCCAAAGGCTACAGAAAAAGCGACTGCAAAAGATGTAATTGAAAATCCAAAAAATTTAAAGATCGTTGAATTAGAGGCTTCTCAATTACCAACACAGCTAAGTGAAGTAAAAGCAGCTGCAATTAATACAAACTTTGCATTAGGTGCAAAATTAAGCCCTGCGAAAGATTCTATCTTCCGTGAAGGAAAAGATTCACCATATGTAAACTGGGTCGTTGTTCGTACTGAAAATAAAGATGACGCTGTTGTAAATAAATTAAAGAAAGCTTATCAATCTAAAGAAGTAAAAGAATTTATCGAGAAAAAATTTGATGGTTCTGTTTTACCGTCTTGGTAGGAGCTGACGATAATGATTAAATTAAACAATGTCTCCAAAGTATTTACAACAAAAAAAGGGAATGTGGAAGCTCTTAAGTCTACTTCCCTTCAAGTAAAAAAGGGTGAAGTATTTGGAATCATTGGATATAGTGGCGCTGGCAAAAGTACATTAATTCGATGTGTAAATTTATTAGAAAAACCAACAACAGGAAATATCATTGTAAACGAGCAAGATTTAACAACACTATCTACAAAAGAACTAGCAAAAGCGAGACAAAAAATCGGGATGATTTTTCAAGGATTCAATTTACTTAAAACTGTTACCGTTTATGAAAATATCGCATTACCGTTACGTCTTGCTGGCATTCCAAAAGTAGAAATTGAAAAAAGAGTAGAAAAGTATTTACGTATTGTCGATCTTTTTACTCGAAAGGATGCCTATCCAAGTGAACTTTCTGGTGGCCAGAAACAACGTGTTGCCATTGCACGTGCACTATCACATGAACCAGAAGTGTTATTAAGCGACGAAGCAACGAGTGCTTTAGATCCAGAAACAACTGATTCTATTCTTGATTTGTTATTAAAAATCAACGAAGAAATCGGAATTACGATTTTACTCATTACACATGAAATGAACGTTATCCAACGTATATGCGACCAGGTTGCTGTTATGGAACAAGGGGCTGTAGTCGAAAGCGGGACTGTGAAGGATATTTTCACAAACCCACAACATGTAACAACAAAGAAATTTGTAAATAGTGCCTTTGCAGCGAAAATTCCAGAAGAGGTACAAAAAGAGCTACAAAGCACCGGGGAAATCGTAACCCTTTCATTTATTGGTACTACTTCAGGAGAACCTGCTTTAGCTGTTGCCACAAAACGTTTCCAAGTATATCCGAATATTTTATCCGGTAATATTACGCAATTAAAAAACGAGGCATACGGGAAACTTGTCGTTCATATGCAAGGTGAACAAAATGAAATTCACCGTGCTTTATCGTTTTTACAAGAGCAAGGAATCATCGTAGAAGGAGGTAGAGCTGACTATGGGAAACAAGTCCTTTTTGGATGAATGGGGTAAAGTCATATGGGAAGCAACCATTCAAACATTTCAAATGACATCTATTTCGCTGTTAATTTCTATCCTTATTGCGTTACCACTTGGCGTCACACTTGTTTTAACGAGACCTGGTGGACAGCGCGAAAATAAAATCATCTATCCTATTCTAAATACAATTATTAATATCATTCGTTCTCTTCCATTTATCATTCTATTATTCTTCATTTTACCTTTTACAAAGTTTCTAATGGGGACCTCTATTGGTGTGCAAGGTGTGATTGTACCACTTGTCGTATTTACAGCTCCTTATATTGCACGTTTAATGGAAACGGCTTTATTAGAAGTAGACCGTGGTGTTATTGAAGCATATCAAGCAATGGGAGTCTCTACTATAAAAATCATTTGGCACGTCATGGTGAAAGAGGCGCGTCCCTCCCTTGTACTTGGATTAACAATTGCAACGATTGGCTTAATTGGCGCAACAGCAATGGCTGGTCTTGTAGGTGCTGGCGGGCTAGGGGACTTAGCATATCGCTTCGGACATTTACGCTATGAACCTGAAGTAATGTATGCGACCGTGTTCATTTTAATTATCCTCGTTCAAGGACTACAGTCTTTAGGAAATGGTGTCGCACGAAGATTGAAGAAAGATTAAAAAAGAAGGTATCTCACCAAAATGAGATACCTTCTTTTTATCTTTTGAATCCACCTTCTGAATGAATAACTTGTCCCGTAATCCATTCTGCTTCTTCACTTACTAAAAACTTAATGAGTCTTGCTGCATCCTTTGGTTCACCAATTCTTCCAAAAGGAAACATTGGCTTTAATCCTTGCTTTATCTCTTCATTCATCCAGCCTGTATCGGTTGGACCCGGGTTAATTGCATTCACTGTTATTCCTAAATGAGCTACCTCGGCTGACAACGAACTAGTAAGAGCATCAATAGCTCCCTTCGTTGTTGCATACGCCAGTTCTCCAACCATAGGTCCTTGAAATTGCCCCGAAGTCATATTTACAATTCTACCACCAGATTTCTTATCAAATCCTCGAGCAAATTGACTACTTAACAATGTAGTCGCACGAATATTGACCATGTAGTGCTTATCTAATTCTTCAGCAGTCAAATTAGAGAAGTCATTATTTGTAGAATACGCTGCATTATTAATTAATATATGAGGGTAGCCTAGTTGTTCAGTAACTTCATTTATAAGCTCTTTCAGTGCATCATTCTGAGTTAAATCTAACTCCATACTCGATACTTTCACACCGTTTTTTAGCAAAGCTTCTTTTAATTGTATTTGTTCACTTTGATCAACGCCCCAAGGCATCTCTTTATCATAAGCTGTCCAATATGTAAAAAATATATCGTATCCTGCTTCAGCTAATTCTTTACAAATCGCTGCGCCTATACCATCTAAACGACTTACACCTGTAACAACTGCTACTTTATTTTTTAATTGATTCATCATATACTCCTCCAATTTTAAAGGATGCATATTTTATATAAGAGATATAAATTTCCCCTCATACGTATCTATCCTTACAAAGGGGATGTACAAGCCAAATATGCAGTCCTTGAATGATTTACAGATAGCTAAATAACCCCTCACTGATGAGGGAAAAATGCATCTATCTAATTTCTAACCATTACAAGTTCATCCACATATTGAGTCCTTGTCTCCTTTCCATATACCTCTATTTCTATCATACCAATATGATGTAATATTTCAAATGATTTAAAAATAAAAATCACTATTCCATTCCAAACTTCTATTAATTTTATTATATTATAATATTTAAATAATGGAAATAATTAGAAAAATGCTGGTAAATATTGACTAACCTTCTTATAATAAAACGTGGGGCTAATGTGAGAATTTAGTTTTAAACAAATAGGGGGAAAAACACATGTCAAAAAAAATACTTTCTTTATTTTCTGCAGTAATCGTAGCAGCTTTCGTAATAACTGGATGTGGTCAAAGCGATACGACAAATAAAGAACAAAAAGAAAATAAGACAGAAAAAACGGATACCACGAAAGAAAATAAACCTGAAGAAAAAAAATCCGAAGACAAGAAAACTGAAGATAAAAAGACGGAAAATACCGCTACTAGCTCCAGCGATTATTCTAAACTGATTTCCTACATGGAAAAAGAAACAGGCGGGAAAACAAAAGTTCTTTTTGAAAATAAGGAACCACAAGTCTATAAAGCTGAAGATGTTTCAGTATCAATGAACAGTTATACATTAGTTGAATTAAATGGATTCCATACGGACTTTAACATTCCATTTAACCGTCAAACAGAGGGCGGAGTTATTCTTGTGAACTATAGCGTAAAAAATAGTTCAGCTAAAGATATCTATTATATGCCAGCATTGGACATGTCATTTACTGGTGCTCAGAAAGTATATAGTAACTATAAAGACTTAATTCCAAAAGAAGATCAGCTACCAACTAAACTTGCTCCAACGAATGATTACTTAGTAAAAGCAGGAGAAACTATTTCTGGTTATATCGCGTATCCATTCGGAAAAGATGATCTAGCGAAAATTTCAAGTCTCTCAACAGTCTCAGTCACAGTCCCAACTGCACAAGCTAATAAAGGAAAATTTGATGCTCCAATCGGAAGCCCTGGAAGCTTTTCATTAAGTTTAAATACGCAAGGTGCTGAAAAGGTTGCAACAGATAAAACTTTCTACCAAGATAAAGCTACAGCTAATAACATGGGCGATAAAAAAATGTTAAAAGAGAAATCAAGTATTAATAACAGCCAAGAATTAGGTGCTGTTAATGTTACATTAGACGGATACCAATTTACTCAATTCACACCAAATTCAGTTGAAGCACCACGCTTTGCAAATTTCAAAAATGGTATTGTTCTATTAACGGTGAAATTCAAGCTTGATAACAAAGATACTCAAGACGTTTCACTATCTCCTATAAGCTCTACATTAAGAGTGAATGATGGTACACAATATACGATTAATGAAGGTATGCTACTAAATTACGACTATAACGCTGCAGTTAAAACAGGAACATCTGGAGAGTTACTACAAGTATTTATTTTAGATCAAGAGCAGTATGAAAAGATTTGGAAAGACAAAAGCTTTGAGATTGAGTTAGGACCTATGAGAAATAAAGAAGCTAAAGATATTTCACAAGGTAAAAAAGCTAAATTTACATTACCTAAATAAATTACTAAATATATAATAAAGAAGGCATATAACATATGATTGTTATATGCCTTCTTTATTTTTATAAAAACACTATTTTTGTTCACATTATATCCATTGTGAATCTTCTCACAATGGATATATAATAAACCTGTAAATACAATATTGGAGGGATTTCAATGGTTATCAATTTTTTAAGAACTGATAAACGTGCTACTTTCATATTATTACTTTTACGGCTTTACATAGGATATGCATGGCTCACTGCTGGGATAGGTAAAGTTTTCGGACAATCTTTTGACGCAAGTGGTTTTCTAAAGGGTGCTATCGCTCAGGCATCAGGTGACCACCCTGCAGTACAAAGTTGGTGGGCAGATTTTCTTCAACATTTTGTTCTTCCAAACGCAGACCTATTTAGCTTTTTAGTTCAATGGGGAGAAATTTTAGTAGGTCTAGGTTTGATTTTAGGCGGATTAACAAAAACAGCTGCATTTTTCGGAATCATAATGAACCTTTCATTTTTATTAAGCGGAACTGTTAGTGTAAATCCAAACCTGCTTATTTTAACTATGTTCATTTTAGTTGCAGGTCATAATGCCGGACGTATTGGGTTAGATGGCTATGTTTTCCCTAAACTTTTCCGTAAAAACAACCATGAAACATATAAATTAAGTAAAACTGCGTAGTAACAGTTTACTTTTAAAATATAAATAAGAAAAAGAGCCTGATTATAGGCTCTTTCTTATTTACTCCAAATCTTATAATCATTTAAATCTTCCCAATAATGATTTAAACGCAGTTTACAACAATCTAACTCGGTTGCACAACGAAAATACCTATGCCGATATCCATTATATAGTACTAAAATTTTTCATACTTTCCCCAAGAATATAGTGTGAAAACCAGCTCAAATTCTGTTTCATAATAGCTACATTCATTCCCGGCTGATTAGGACTATATGCCATTCCTTTAAATATAATTAATTCTGTATCAACTTCCACATCCTTTAACCCTTGATGTAATTCATATGCATTTGTAATTGGGATTCTTGCATCCTTTTCGCCATGTTGGATTAAGGTAGGCGTACAGGCTGATTTAATATATGTCATTGGTGATGTTTTCTTATATATCTCTGGATCATTCCATGGAGTATTTCCTAAATGCATTCTAATAAAGTAAGGAATATCTGTATTTACATAATGAGTACTCCAGTTCGTAATTCCGCCCCCAACTGAAATAGCTTTAAATCTATTACTAAACGTAGAACAGAAAGCTGATATATATCCTCCGTTGCTCCATCCCATAACTCCTACTCTCTCTTTATCTACCATCCCTTTTTCAACTAGTTCATCCACTCCAGATATAATATCATCATAATCAGCAATTCCTTGTTTTCTATAATTTGCTTTTAAAAATTCATTACCATAACCAGAACTTCCTCTATAGTTTGGTTCTAAAACGATAAAGCCTTTTTCGATAAACTGTTCAATCGGATATTTCTCATTAAAACAGTCTGAAAATATCGGAAAGGATGCCCAAGCTGGACCCCCATGAATTACCACTAATAAGGGATATTTTTTATTTGAGGCAAACTCCGCTGGGGTTGATAACACACCCTCAATTTCAAGGCCATCACTACTTTGCCATGAGATGACTTCTCTGTTACTTTTAAGCCTTCCTTCGAAAAAGCTATTTTCATTCGTTATTTTTTTGTCGTCTAAATAAATTTCAAAGGTTTCATTTGTTATAGCCTTATTATAGGTTATATGATTGCCATCTCTTGTTATAGAGACATCCATTATAAAGCCATCTATTTTTTCGCTTAATGTTTTCACAGTGCCATCTTCAGCTAGTAATCCAATACGATAATTCGTTTTATCCTGCCATCTAATTAAAATCCCTTTAGCTGTCCACTGTAATGGCATAACCGTACTATCAAAGTTTGTTAGAGGCTGAATTACCTCTCCAGTATTCATATTATATATCTCTAATGTACTTTCTTGTATATGGTTTCTATAATACTCCTTCTCTCTTATGCTTGCTGAGTAACATATTTTGTTGCCCTCAGGAGAAAGGCAAACGCTTCCGCTCAACAACTTATCTACATTCATCTTTTGTAGTTCCCTAGATTCAATATCTAATATGTATAGATCACCATTCATATGATCGTTTAGGCTTGGTGTAGCCATACATACAACCTTTGTCCCATCATTTGAAATATCAAAGTTATTTATATAAAAATCCTTTCCATCAGTTAATTGATACACACCGTTAGTCTCTCGTTCTTCTATATCATTTTGTATCACTTTTTCTATTTCAATGTAGCATAAACAATTATTCTGATGTTCCTTACCTACATGTTGAAAATCTCCATATAGCTCCTTACGTTTCTTTATTTCCTCACATTCTTTTGACTGTGTAATATAATAAAAGCCTTTACCAGTAGGATCCCATTTGAATGTACTAATTCCTTCTATTTCATCAGTAATTTGAACCTCACTACAACTGTCTATTGACTTAACAAAAATCTGATTTTTATTATCCCCTTCACCACCTGGGCTAAGGTATGCAATGCTCTTAGAATCTGGAGACCATAATGGATGTATACTATCTAGATCCCCATTTGTTAGTGAGTAACTCTGCCCTTTATCTGTTTCATATACCCATACATGATTCCTATATGTATTGTCTTTCCAGTTAGTCGTCTTCTTAACAAATGCTACGTTCTTGCCATCATCACTTATGCTTGTACTTAATACGGTTGGTAACGAAATAATCTCTTCTATACTTAAATATGTTTTTTCTTTCACTTTCATTAATAAGCCCCCTTGTAATCTCCATGAATCTATCGTCTCTTCTCGTCATAATAAAGGAAATTTTTCACGCATACTTAAAATGATAATAGAAAATTCGGATAAATAAAAGTAAATTCGATAAAGTAAACCTTTAATCTATAGGGTTCTATCCACTTACCAATTTCAGATATTCTTTTTCAACACAAAAATACCCCTTTAGATAAAATATCTAAAGGGGTACAAATTCGTAAATTTATTTAAAAGCTACAACTATATTTATTAACCTACCAATCTCCTACTCAACAGTAACAGATTTAGCTAAGTTACGTGGCTTATCAACGTCACACTCGCGGTGAAGTGCTGCGTAGTATGAGATAAGTTGGAATGGAATAACTGCTACTAGCGGTGCTAGTGCTTCGTGTACAGCTGGTAGTACGAAGCTGTCACCTTCCATTTCTAAGCCTTTCATTGAGATGATACATGGGTTAGCTCCGCGTGCTACTACTTCTTTCACGTTACCACGAATTCCAAGGTTTACGTGCTCTTGTGTAGCAAGTGCGATAACTGGTGTACCATTTTCGATTAAAGCGATTGTACCGTGTTTTAACTCTCCTCCAGCAAATCCTTCTGCTTGGATGTAAGAGATTTCTTTTAGTTTTAACGCGCCTTCTAATCCTACGTAGAAGTCTACGCTACGTCCGATGAAGAAACAGTTACGAGTTGTTGCTAAAAATTGTTTTGCTAATGCATCCATTTCTTCTTTTTGATCACAAAGTTCTATCATTGCATTTGCTACAAGTCCTAATTCGTGTGTTAAATCAAAATCAAGAACTTCACCTTTTGCTTTAGCAATGTCCGCAGCTAAAATTGAAAGTACTGCAAGTTGTGCTGTGTAAGCTTTCGTTGATGCAACTGCGATTTCTGGTCCTGCGTATAACGGAAGTGTATAATCAGCTTCACGAGAAAGCGTAGAACCAGGTACGTTTGTAATCGTTAATGCTTTATGACCCATTTCATTTGTTTGCACAAGTACTGCACGACTATCAGCTGTTTCACCACTTTGTGAAATGTAAATGAAGAATGGTCTTTCTGTTAATAGTGGCATGTTGTAAGAGAATTCGCTTGCTACGTGTACTTCAACTGGCATTTTTGCAAACTTCTCGATAAATTGTTTTCCAACAAGACCTGCATGATAACTTGTTCCACATGCAATGATGTAAATACGATCACTATCTAAAATCGCATTGCGGATGTCTTGATCTAATTCAATCTCGCCATTTTCATCTTGATACTTTTGAATTATATTACGGATTACAAGTGGTTGCTCATCGATTTCTTTAAGCATGAAATGAGGGTATGTTCCTTTTTCAATATCACTTGCGTCTAATTCCGCTGTAAATGGTGCACGTTCAATCGTTTCACCTTGTAAGTTTTTAATTGTAATACTTTCTTTCGTTACGATTACGATTTCTTTATCCATTAATTCAATAAATTGATCTGTAACTTGTAACATCGCCATAGCGTCGCTCGCCACAACATTAAAGTTGTCACCAACACCTACTAATAGCGGGCTTTTGTTTTTAGCAACATAAATCATGTTTGGATTTTCAGCATCAAGTAGTCCGATTGCATAAGAGCCATGTAAAAGAGATAGCGCATTACGGAACGCTTCTTCTACACTTAATCCTGTGCTCACTTGTTGTTCCATAAGCTGCACGATAACCTCTGTATCAGTTTCACTTACGAACGTTACATCTTGTAAATATTCCTTTTTCACTAACTCATAGTTTTCAATTACACCGTTATGAACTAGTGTAAAGCGTTTTGATGTACTTTGATGCGGATGCGCGTTTACTTTACTTGGAACACCGTGTGTAGCCCAGCGTGTGTGTCCGATACCTACGCTTGCTGCTACGTTCTCGTCTACGATTTCACGAAGTTTTGCAATACGGCCTTTTTCTTTGTATACAACAACACCGTTTTCTGCTTGTACTGCAATACCTGCTGAATCATATCCACGATATTCTAGCTTTTCTAAACCTTTTAATAAAATTTCCTTTGCATCTTGCTCTCCAATAAATCCTACGATTCCACACATGTTTAGTCGCCGTTACAAATGCTTACACTGCTCTGCGAACATGTAACGACATAGTCCGATACCATTTTTATTTATACTAAAAAACGGATTACATATTGCTAGCCCTGTAAGCTTGTAACGGCTTTCACCTTCCTCTCGATTGGGTTTAAGTCCGTATATACTTATACAGCTAGTTTTCATCCGTTCCTTTTCTCTCATCACACTTTCACCTTTGTCCACTAAGTCACCTTAATGATTTAAGTAAAAGCTTGCGGTTGTGATGAACAACCGGGAGTCATCCGCCGAAATCTCGATAAACCCCACCTCGTCAACTACACTACTTGTAGTTCTGGCGCTTCTATAATTTACAATATTTCCTTTGAGAAAAAGAACAAGACCATCTTATAACAAACATGGATAAACCGTCAATGAAATTTTTTTCATCGTCTATAAAACATATGAAAAAGGAGCACTTCTTGTGCTCCTTTTTCAATAAATTTATCAAATTATTCAGCGCCAACTTCCGCTTTCACAACTTCTACAATGCGATGTACATATGCGTCACAAACTTCTTGTGTTGGTGCTTCTGCCATTACACGAATAAGTGGCTCTGTTCCAGATGGACGAACAAGAATGCGGCCATCACCATTCATTTCTTCTTCTACAACACGAATAATTTCTTTAATTTTTTCGTTTTCTAGTGCTAGTTTTTTATCTGTTACACGAACGTTTACTAGTAATTGCGGGAATTTTGTCATTTCTCCTGCAAGCTCAGATAATGGTTTTTTCGTCATTTTCATGATGTTTACAAGTTGAAGTGCACTTAACATTCCATCACCAGTTGTAATGTAATCAAGTAAGATAATGTGACCTGATTGTTCTCCGCCCAAGTTATATCCACCACGCTTCATTTCTTCCATTACGTAGCGATCACCAACTGCTGTTTTATCACTTGTAATACCGTTAGCTTCAAGCGCTTTATAGAAACCTAAGTTACTCATAACTGTTGAAACAACTGTATTGTGCTTTAGTTGACCAGTTTCTTTCATGTACTTTGCACAAATAAACATAATTTGATCGCCATCAACGATGTTTCCTTTTTCATCTACAGCGATTAAACGGTCACCATCACCATCAAAAGCAAGACCGATATCAGCACCTTTTTCTTTTACTAATTTAGCTAATACTTCTGGATGTGTAGAGCCTACTCCATCATTAATGTTCATACCGTTTGGTGAAGTACCCATTGTTGAAATATCAGCTTCTAAATCAGCAAATAAATATGGAGCTAAAGAAGATGTAGCACCATGCGCACAATCTAAGGCGATATGTAAACCAGAGAAATCTTCCTCTACAGTTTGTTTAATGTATTGTAAATATTTTTGTCCACCTTCAAAATAATCACTCACTTGTCCAAGATTAGTACCTGTTGGACGTGGCAATTCATCAACTTCTTTGTCTAATAAAGCTTCGATTTCTGCTTCCTGCTCATCCGTTAATTTAAAACCGTCTGAACCAAAGAATTTAATTCCGTTATCCTGTACTGGATTATGAGATGCAGAAATCATAACACCCGCTTGTGCATCTAACGCTTTTGTTAAGTAAGCAACACCTGGTGTAGAAATAACACCAAGGCGCATTACTTCTGCTCCAGTTGATAATAGACCTGCTACTAAAGCTCCTTCTAGCATATGTCCTGATATACGTGTATCACGACCGATAATTACTTTTGGACGATCTGTATCTTTTGTTAATACATAACCACCGAAACGTCCAATTTTGAACGCTAATTCAGGCGTTAACTCCTGGTTCGCAACCCCACGTACTCCATCTGTACCAAAATATTTACCCATTATGATTCGCTCCTTTTTCTGGCTCTTTTTGATTATCTACTGTTGGCTCTTGACTAGTTTCTTTTTCTTTATTTTGTTCCTGTTCCTTTTCCTTTTCCTTTTCCGGATCAGGTTTAGGCTCAGGTTCAGGTTCAGGATTTTTTGGTTTTTCAGTTTGATTATCTTGATTATTATTTGAATCTGGTTTTTCACCGTTACCCTGTACTTCTTTATCTGGATTTTCTTTCTTCACAATTGTGACTTTAGCACTTTTTTGTTTTGGCTCTATTGAAATATTACCAGGACCGCTCACTTGAATAGAAACATCCTTCGTCCCTGGAGATACATTTTGCAGATTAATCGCTGCTGTTATTTGAGCTGCTGTTATTTTATCTACTATACTTGTTTCTCCTGAAATATCAACGCTTATCTTCCCATCTTGCGGCGAAAGTAGCTGGGCCGTAACATCTTTAGAAAGTCCATTTTTTTGAATTGATATACCATCAATCGTTCTTGTTTTCGTTTGTTTTGTTTTTTGCACGCCTACTGAAACCTTCACTTGATTCGGCTTTGCACTTGTTACACCCTTTGGCAATAAAACAGAGGTATCGAATGTTGTAGACTCTGTCAATTGACTAAGATCTACTTCGACCCCCTCTATCGATTGTATATTATCCAATATATCTTTTGGACCTGCTATCGTTACTTCTCTCGGCTCAACGCTAATATTTGTAACGGCCAATCCTTCTGGTAAACTCCCCTTTTTCGTATACGTTACAGGAATAGTTTTTTCAGTATTATTGGCCGTTGCTTGCGTCGTCACATTCAACGTTACATTAATTTTAGATGGACTTGTTCTTACATTTAAACGTTTTCCTTCTTTATTGTATAATGTAACTTCGGCTGTTTTCGTAACAGTTTTATTAACACCTTTTAAATCAATATACGCTTTAGCAGATGAAATACTTTCAATTTCTTCTTTCGTCCCAACTACCTCAACAGTATCAGGTTTAATGTTTGATTTTTCGAGGGTAGAACCTGCTGGCATCTGATCCTCATTTGATAATTTTAAGTCTACATGAACATATTTTCTCGCTTTTTCATGAAGAGTAATTTTAATTGTCGATGGCTGAACTGTTCCTTTCACATCATCTGGAAGCCCGTTCGTTTTCAAAGAAACTTCATAAGTTCCTGTTTCGCTATCTCTCAAATCAACTGGTATATCAAATTGTTTTTTTGCTTTTGCTGTAGCAACTGCTGCTTTTGGGCCCTCTAACTTTACCTTAACGCCCTCTGCCGGAATACCACTTACAATATATTTCTCTTCATCATACTTAAGGTTAATATCATAATTAGTTAATGTTTCTTTCGCATCATTTGCAAAAGGTAGTATCCCTGATGTCGTATTTTTTTCAGTTAAAGTCGCTGACATAAAAAGCATACACGCCAATAGTAATGAGATTCCTTTTAAAAACCAATGATTCTCCATTAACTTATCCATGACGCTTTCTCCTCCAATTCCATAAAGACGAAGAAGTCGTTTTTTCGTTCGCACTAAACTCAGCTAACAACATATCTTTCAGCTGTTCTGTCTTCAAATCACGATGCAACTTACCATTTTTCGTTAAAGAAATTTGGCCTGTTTCTTCCGACACAACTACTGTAATACTATCCGTAACTTCACTAACTCCCATTGCAGCGCGATGCCTAGTTCCTAACTCCTTAGAGATAAATGGACTTTCCGATAACGGCAGATAACATGCTGCTGCTTTAATGGTACTTCCTTGCATAATTACTGCTCCATCGTGAAGAGGTGTATTAGGAATGAAAATATTAATGAGTAATTCCGATGATACGTTTGCATTTAGCGGAATACCCGTTTCCACATAATCACCCATACCGGTCTCTTTTGACAAAGTAATTAATGCACCTATTCTACGTTTCCCCATATATTCCGTTGCTTTCGCTATCGCTGTTGCAACGATTTCAGGTTCATCATCCTCTTGATTCCCAACACGCGAAAACAGGCTCCCGCGTCCTAGCTGCTCAAGCGCTCTTCGTAATTCTGGCTGGAAAATAATAATCACGGCTAAAAATCCCCACGTTAATACTTGCTCAGTTAGCCAATATAGCGTATGCAATTCAAGGAAAATACTGATCATCCGAACGACAATAATAACTGTAATCCCTTTTAAAAGTTGAACAGCTTTCGTCCCTCGGATTATGAGAATTAGCTTATATATAATAAACCATACAACGGCAATATCTAATACCGTACTAAGATATTTCAAAATGGTCGTATCTTCAAAAGGCATGCTAACCCTTCCTCCTACTTACGAGCAATTCTATCCATATATTGAAATATTGTTTTTATGCTCTATCTGTATGTATTTCCAACAACTAGTTAATTATACCATACATGAAACAAACAACAATTACAAACAACCCCCTTTGGTCTAAATTGGTAAGATGTCAAACATTCTTATCGTACAGTACAGTATAATATAAATCATTATTATACGCCTATTTTCAAATAAAAAAAGCAACTTCTCAGTTGCTTTTCTTACATTTATTTTAGTTTTTCACCGAATAAAGAACCCATTAAAGCAACCGCTGTTGTTGCCGTTCTATTTCGCTCATCTAAAATCGTATTTACCTCAACAAACTCAGCAGATGTAACAATATCAGCTTCCGCTAACATTTCCATTGCTAAATGGCTTTCACGATAAGATAGACCACCGATTACAGGCGTTCCAACTCCTGGTGCATCATGAGGATCAAGACCATCTAAATCTAATGATAAATGGACACCATCAGTATGAGATAAATACGCGATTGTTTCTTCCATAACAGCCGTCATACCCATACGATCAATCTCGTGCATTGAGAATACTTTAATACCTTCATTGCGGATAAAGTCTTTTTCTCCTTCGTCTAATGCACGTGCACCGATAATTACAACATTCTCTTTTTTCACCTTTGGATATGCCCCGTATAAATCTACAAGTGAAGAATGTCCATACCCTAAACTTGCTGCAAGTGACATACCATGAATATTTCCAGATGGTGAAGTTTCTTCTGTATTTAAGTCACCATGTGCATCATACCAAATAACACCTAAATTTTTATAATGTTTCGCAACACCAGCTAATGTACCGATAGCGATACTATGGTCACCACCTAATACAAGTGGAAAACGACCTTCTTCTATAATATGATCCACCTTACTTGCTAATTCGTTACATACAGTTGCAACTTGTGTAAGGTTTCTTAAGCTTGTATTTACATCTACTTCTTTTTCTCTCTCTATACATATATCTCCCATATCTTTAACGTCATATCCGATTTCTTGAATTCTTTCAACTACGCCTGCATAACGGATTGCGCTCGGCCCCATATCAACTCCGCGACGCATCTGTCCTAAATCCATTGGAACTCCAATAACTGAGATTTCTTTTTTCATAGATAGTATCCCCCTTTTGTGCCTTCACTAAATATTTTAAATCTTTTATATAGTCTGACTCAACTCGACATTTTTCTGTATGGATATACAAATTATTCACTTATATCCGCTTTGAAACCCAAATGTTAAGACTATTCTATGTATAAAGTTAACTTAATGAAATAACTACCATCATTATTATTAGATAATAATAAAAAAAACACTTCTACATTTAGGAGTGTTTTGCTGATGCTATTTTCCACACTGCAGCAATATTCTTTGCTGTCATTTCGATATTCTCTGCTGCTACTTTATATGCCTCTTCTAATGTCATCGGGCTCGATGTAATACTAAATACTGCATCAATCCCTTTTTCATGAACAGCGGTGTAATTCGGAGATACAGACCCTCCAATAGCAATGACAGGAATGTGAAAACGCTTTGCACGCTCCGCAATACCTACAGGAGCCTTTCCATATGCTGTTTGTTCATCTATTCTACCTTCACCAGTTATAATTAAATCTGCACCTTCTATATGCTTATCAAATTTTGTATAATCTAATACAATTTCAATTCCTCTCCGCAAGTTTCCCTTTAACACTGCCATAACAGCTGCTCCCATTCCTCCTGCAGCTCCTGCACCAGGTATTTTAGATACGTCGTAAGATAAGTATTGTTTAAGGATATACGCATAATGCTTTAAATTCTCATCCAGCTCTTTCATCATCTCTGCATCCGCACCCTTTTGCCGTCCAAATACGAGAGATGCTCCCCTTATTCCAACTAACGGATTATCTACATCACATGCTGCTTCTATCTTTATATGCGCTAAGCGTGAGTCCATTCGTGAAAAATCAATAGTGACAATCGAATGTAACGTTCCTCCAGATGGATCTATTACTTCCCCTTTTCCATTTATAAACCTAACTCCTAAAGCTGACAACATACCTGCTCCCCCATCATTTGTAGCACTTCCTCCAAGTCCTAAAATAATGTGCTCAGCTCCTTCATCTAGCGCATGTAGTATAAGTTCTCCTGTTCCTTTCGTCGTTGTAACAAGTGGATTTCGCTTTTTAACCGGAACATGTTGTAACCCTGATGCTGCTGCCATTTCAATAAACGCTGTCTTTTTATCTTTAGACATACCGTAAAAGGCTTGTACACGTTCTCTAAGCGGTCCTGTCACATGAAGTGATGTAATCCTCCCCCCTATGGCATCGACAAGTGAATCAACCGTTCCTTCACCTCCATCTCCAATTGGTATTTTTACATACTCTGCTTTAGGAAAAATTGCTCCAAAACCTCTTTCAATAGCCTCACATACTTCTATAGCTTTTAAGCTTTCTTTATATGAATCAGATGCAATAACAACTTTCACAATTATCCCCATCCTTTATTTTCACGTTTTCTCCATTTTAAATGAAAAATATGAAAGTTGTCTTTCCAAACACAAAAAAAGCTTACATCATATGATGTAAGCTTTTTATTTAGATGGAGCCTAGCGGGATCGAACCGCTGACCTCCTGCGTGCAAGGCAGGCGCTCTCCCAGCTGAGCTAAGGCCCCTTAGTAATTAAGCGGAAGACGGGATTCGAACCCGCGACCCCAACCTTGGCAAGGTTGTATTCTACCACTGAACTACTTCCGCAAAAATGATGAGCCATGAAGGACTCGAACCTTCGACCCTCTGATTAAAAGTCAGATGCTCTACCAACTGAGCTAATGGCTCGTAAATGGCTGGGCTAGCTGGATTCGAACCAGCGCATGACGGAGTCAAAGTCCGTTGCCTTACCGCTTGGCTATAGCCCATTAATATTTACTAGTATGGTTATCTTTTCAAAAAAATAAACCCTCTCAGGTTATTTTAAAGAAAATGGTGGAGGGGGGCAGATTCGAACTGCCGAACCCGAAGGAGCGGATTTACAGTCCGCCGCGTTTAGCCACTTCGCTACCCCTCCGACATTTAAAATATATATGGTGGAGGATGACGGGATCGAACCGCCGACCCCCTGCTTGTAAGGCAGGTGCTCTCCCAGCTGAGCTAATCCTCCAAAAGTGGTGACCCGTACGGGATTCGAACCCGTGTTACCGCCGTGAAAGGGCGGTGTCTTAACCACTTGACCAACGGGCCAAAATTTTTAAAACTCTTCCCAAGCTTCCAACCGGGCTTGAACCGGTGACCTCTTCCTTACCATGGAAGTGCTCTACCAGCTGAGCTATGGAAGCATAATGGCTCCGCAGGTAGGACTCGAACCTACGACCGATCGGTTAACAGCCGATAGCTCTACCACTGAGCTACTGCGGAATAATATTAGCCTGGCAACGTCCTACTCTCACAGGGACAAGGTCCCAACTACCATCGGCGCTAGAGAGCTTAACTTCCGTGTTCGGTATGGGAACGGGTGTGACCTCTCTGCCATCATTACCAGACTTTTATCATTTTAAACATTTCTTTCGAAATGTCAAGAAGAAAAATATATATTCCTTCAAAACTAGATAACATTGCTACATATTATATGGTTAAGTCCTCGATCTATTAGTATTCGTCAGCTCCACATGTCACCATGCTTCCACCTCGAACCTATCAACCTGATCATCTTTCAGGGATCTTACTAGCTTACGCTATGGGAAATCTCATCTTGAGGGGGGCTTCATGCTTAGATGCTTTCAGCACTTATCCCTTCCGCACATAGCTACCCAGCTATGCCCTTGGCAGAACAACTGGTACACCAGCGGTGCGTCCATCCCGGTCCTCTCGTACTAAGGACAGCTCCTCTCAAATTTCCTACGCCCACGACGGATAGGGACCGAACTGTCTCACGACGTTCTGAACCCAGCTCGCGTACCGCTTTAATGGGCGAACAGCCCAACCCTTGGGACCGACTACAGCCCCAGGATGCGATGAGCCGACATCGAGGTGCCAAACCTCCCCGTCGATGTGGACTCTTGGGGGAGATAAGCCTGTTATCCCCGGGGTAGCTTTTATCCGTTGAGCGATGGCCCTTCCATGCGGAACCACCGGATCACTAAGCCCGACTTTCGTCCCTGCTCGACTTGTAGGTCTCGCAGTCAAGCTCCCTTATGCCTTTGCACTCTACGAATGATTTCCAACCATTCTGAGGGAACCTTTGGGCGCCTCCGTTACACTTTAGGAGGCGACCGCCCCAGTCAAACTGCCCACCTGACACTGTCTCCCGGGTCGATAAGACCCGTAGGTTAGAATTTCAATACAGTCAGGGCGGTATCCCACCAGCGCCTCCACCGAAGCTAGCGCTCCGGTTTCAATGGCTCCCGCCTATCCTGTACAAACTGTACCAAAATTCAATATCAGGCTACAGTAAAGCTCCACGGGGTCTTTCCGTCCTGTCGCGGGTAACCTGCATCTTCACAGGTACTATAATTTCACCGAGTCTCTGGTTGAGACAGTGCCCAAATCGTTACACCTTTCGTGCGGGTCGGAACTTACCCGACAAGGAATTTCGCTACCTTAGGACCGTTATAGTTACGGCCGCCGTTTACTGGGGCTTCAGTTCAGAGCTTCGCTTACGCTAACCCCCCTCCTTAACCTTCCAGCACCGGGCAGGTGTCACCCCCTATACTTCGC